>NZ_JBEXPJ010000015.1:16809-95221 GCF_040611995.1 Lentzea sp. NPDC006480 | reverse complement strand
CCTTCGTCCACAACGGACGCCGGGTTGCGCGCCCCCTGGCCGACGTGGTGACCGGCACCATCCCCAACAGCTCACCCGACCACGTGGTCAAGCTCGCGCTGCTACCGGACGCGGGCGCGGGGCACTCCGGCCGTCCCGGCCTGCGCGGGCACCGCGGCGGCGAGCACTTCGCGCCCGCGCTGACGGTGACGTCGTACTCGGCCGAGAACTCGGTCTTCCGTTACACGGCAGAGGATTCGGCTGCCGAACTGACGGTGACCGGCGTGCTGGAACTGGCGTCGTCCGGGATGCTCCGGCTGCGGCACACCGTTCGCAACGACGGCTCGACGCCGTATGCGTTGGAGGGACTGGAGACTGCGCTTCCAGCGCCCGCTCACGCCACCGAACTGCTCGACTTCACCGGCCGATGGGCGCGCGAACGCTCACCGCAGCGGCACGCGTTCAACTACGGCACCTGGGTGCGGGAGAACCGACGTGGTCGCACCGGGCCCGACGCGACCATCGGGCTGCTCGCCGGGACGCCGGGGTTCTCGTTCCGCTCCGGTGAGGTGTGGGCGCTGCACGTCGCGTGGAGCGGCAACCACGTCACTTACGCGGAGAACTTCCCCGACTCGACGCCCGCGCTGGGCGGCGGAGAGCTGTTGCTGCCCGGCGAGATCGTCCTGGCGCCCGGCGAGACGTACGAGTCGCCGTGGCTGTACGCGGCCTACTCCTCGGAGGGCATCGACGGCATCAGCGCGGCTTTCCACCGTCAGCTGCGCGAGCGTTCGCTGCGCCCCCGCCCCGTCGTGCTCAACACGTGGGAAGCCGTCTACTTCGACCACGACCTCGCGCGGCTGACGTCGCTCGCCGACACCGCCGCGGCCATGGGCGTCGAGCGGTTCGTGCTCGACGACGGCTGGTTCCGCCACCGCCGCGACGACAGCGCCGGCCTCGGCGACTGGTACGTGGACGAGACGGTGTGGCCCGACGGCCTCACCCCGCTGATCAAGCACGTGCGCTCGCTGGGCATGGAGTTCGGGTTGTGGTTCGAACCCGAGATGATCAACACCGACTCGGACCTCTACCGCGCTCACCCGGACTGGGTGCTCGGCCCTCGTCCCGGTGTGCTGCCGCCGTCGTGGCGCAACCAGCAGGTGCTGAACATCGCGCATCCCGAGGCCTACGCGTACATCCTCGACCGCGTCTCGTCCGTGTTGTCCGACAACGACATCGCGTTCGTGAAGTGGGACCACAACCGCGACCTGATCGGTTCACGGGTGCACGACCAGACCGTCGCGTTCTACCGGCTGCTCGACGAACTGCGCCTGCGGCACCCGCACGTGGAGATCGAGAGCTGCTCGTCCGGCGGTTCCCGGATCGACCTCGGCGTGCTCTCGCGCACCGACCGCGTGTGGACCTCCGACTGCAACGACGCCCTGGAACGCCAGCTGATCCAGCGCTGGACCGGCGTGTTCCTGCCGCCGGAGCTGATGGGCGCCCACGTCGGCCCGACCCACTCGCACACCACCGGCCGGGTGCACGACCTGTCGTTCCGGGTGGCGACGGCGATGTTCGGGCACTTCGGCATCGAGTGGGACATCAACTCGGCGACCGACGACGAACGCGCGGGCCTCCAGGCGGCGATCGAGTACTACAAGGACGTGCGATCCCTGGTGCACACCGGTGTCTCGGTGCACTCCGACCACCCGGACCCGGCCGCGTGGGTGCACGGTGTGGTCGCCGCCGACCAGTCCGAGGCGCTGTTCTGCTACGCGCAGATCGCGACTTCGGTGCAGCACAGGCCGGCCAGGGTGCGCTTCCCGGGCCTCGACCGCACGCGTACGTACCGGCTGTCGTTCGACGCGCCCGCCGGTCTGCCGAAGCTGATCGGGCGGGAAGGAACGTGGGAACCGGTCTCGTTGCCCGGCTCGGCACTCGCTGACGTCGGGATCCAACTCCCAGTCCTGGAACCGGAACAGGCCGTGTTGCTGCGCCTGCGTTAGACGCGAAGAGGCCCCGGCGGACCCGAATCCGCCGGGGCTTCTCCCTCTTCTACTGGCCGGCGCGACTTCCGTCGGCCTTGGTTGCCCACCACTTCCCGCCAACCCCCTGGCCGTTGGCATCACCGCAGACCTTGTCACCTGAGAAGAGGTACTGCGGATGTCCGGCGATGGTGAGCTGTTCCTTCCCATCCCGCTCGATCGTCCCCACGAGTGAGGGATCCACGCCCTGCACCTGGAAACCCTCGCTGACGTAAGCGGGAGGCCATTGCACCGCGCAGTCGCCCGAGCAGTTGCTCTTCGGCGGCGTCGCGGAGTCGTTGTCGAACCGGTAGAGCGTCATGCCGTCCTTGTCGGTGGCGACGACGCCGAGGTCCTTCACGGTCGCACTGGTGAGCTCGATCGCCTTGTTCTGCTGGGCTTTCTTGCCGTCGGTGGCCGTGGCGAACCACTGCGGCACCGTCACACCCTTGGCCTCACCGGGTTTCGTGTCGTTCTTGAAGGTGTACTGCGGCCAGTTCGCGACCGTGAGCTGCTTCGTGCCGTCCTTGCGCGTGATCGTCCCCAGCAGCTTCGGGTCGACGCCCTTCACCCGCGGCTCGCCCTCCACGGTGACGGCCGGGAACGACTCGGCGCACTTTCCGTCGCAAGTGGACTCACCGGGCTTGTCGCCGTCGAACCGGTAGAAGGTGAGACCGGCGTCGTTGGTCAGCACCGCGCCGAGGCCCGCGATCACGCCGGTGCGCGCGGCCAGCCTGGTGCGTTCGCCGCCCTTGCCGGTGGCGAACCACTTGCCCTGCAGCCCCTGTCCCTTGGTCTCGCCCGGCTTCTCGTCCTTGGCGAACCGGTACTGCGGCATGCCGTCGACGGTCAGCTGCCTGGACCCGTCCTTGCGGACGATGCTGCCGACCAGCGCCTTGTCGACGCCCTCGACCGAGAAGTTCTCGTCGGGAACCGTTGCGGGAGGCCAGCTCGCGGCGCACTCACCATCGCAAGTGGACTCGTTCGGCTTGTCGTTGTCGAACCGGTAGAGCGTGAACCCCTTGACATCGGTGACCACCGGCCCGAGGTCGTCGATCTCCGCGGTCTTCAGCGCCACAACGGTTTCCTGCTGCTGCGCCACCGGCTTGCTCTCCGGCGTGCTCGCGCAGGCCGTGAGTGAGACCAACCCCAACACGACGACCGCAACGCCCTTGCGGATCATCTCGAACCTCCTGGCTAGTGCCTCCAACGCCACTCACACGCAAGCCACGCCAGATCGGTTCAATCTTTTTTCTCAGTCGCCCTGACCAGCGAACATCGCTCGTTTGAGGGCAGGCACGGCGCTCGCGGTCCGCAGCACGGTCTTGAAGATCGTCCGCGCCACCGGGCCGCCGTCGGCGAACTGCTTGGCCGCCCTCAGCGAGTCGCGGACCGCCGCGAACCCGTAGTCGTACATCTCGCGCTCGTACCTGGCGATCGAGTCACCGCCTTCCGCGATGCACCGCGCGAGCAGCTGGGCGTCCCGCAGCGCGATGTTCGCCCCGATCCCCCGCATCGGCGTCATCGCGTGGATGGCGTCGCCGAGCAGCGTGACGTTCGTCGGCTGCCACCGTTCGATCGGCTTCGACGACCGGATCCGCCACTCGCTGATCGTGTCCACGGGCGAGGCCGCCACGATCCGGCAGAGCTCCGGGCTCCACCTGGCGATCCGCGCCAGCACCTCGCGGCGCAGATCCAGTCCATCGTGGACGGTCAGGTCCGCGGCCGCGTACGCCCACATCAGGTACGGCCGCACGTTGTCGAACAGCAGGCCTTCCGCGTCCGTCTCGCCCAGCCCGTCGTGCGCGGCCAGGAACATCCCGGCCCGCCCGGTCGGAATGATCGAGTTGGCGCGGACGATCAGCTCCGGCGGCACCCAGCCGGCGTCGTCGAGGAACAGCTTCCCCGCGATCGCCGTGACGCCGACGTCCTCGGTGCCGGCGTGCGGCAGGTACTGCCGGCGCACCCGCGACCGGATCCCGTCCGCCCCGACCAGCACGTCGCACGTCGCCGTGGTGCCGTCCTCGAAGTGCAACGTGGTGCCGTTGTCGGAGTAGCGCTCGAACCGCTTGCCGAACCGCACGTCCAGCCCGTCGAGCAGCACCTGCCGCAGCGTGATCCGGCTCGCCGAGTAGTGCTGCTCCTCCTCGGGATCGAGCACCAGCAACGGTTTGAGCTGTTCGGTCAGGAAGCCGAACCCGTTGCCGCCGCCCCCGGCACTGCGCTCGAACCGTGCCCAGCTCGCCGCGGGCAGGCATTCCCGCAGCGCCGCGGCGCCGTGCGGGTTGATGTGCACCCGATATCCCTGCAGGCGGTCCGTGCGCGAGAGGTCGCGCTCGTACACCGCCACGTCCACGCCGGCCTTGCGCAACCCGTGCGCCAGGCACAGCCCGCCGATTCCCCCGCCAACCACAGCCACTCGCTTCGGGATTCTCATGCCGCCGAGTTTCAACCGCTTGGTTGATTAAGTCAACCCGTTGGTTGAAACTGACGTCGTCGGCTACCGTGTGGCGGTGGATCAACGCCGCTCTCCCAGCTCTTCGGAACGCAAGCGCGACCCGGAACGCACGCGGGCCCGCATCCTGGAGGCGGCCGCGGCGGAGTTCGGGGCGAAGGGCTACGCGGCGACGCGCACGACGGACATCGCGGCGCGCGCGGGCGTGAACAAGCAGCTGATCTCGTACTACTTCGGCGGCAAAGAGGGCCTGTACAAGGAACTGGCCACCGCCTGGCACACCGAGGGCACCACGATGGCGAGCACCGAGCAGCCGCTGGCCGAGGTGATCAAGGCCTTCGTGATGACGACGGCGCACAACCGCGACCAGGGCCGCCTGTGGGCGTGGGCCAACCTGTCCGGCGACACCCCGACCGTCGACGCGGAGTTCCTCCGGGGACAGGTCGAGTTCTTCCGGACCCGCCAGCAGTCCGGCGAGATCCCCGCGGACCTGGACCCGAGCCTGCTGCTGCTCGTTCTGATGGCGGCGGCCGCGGCACCGCTGACGCTGGAGCAGACCGCGCGTCAGCTCACCGGGGAAAACCCGGCCACACCCGAGTTCGCCGAGAAGTACGCGGACCAGCTGGCGTTGCTGGTGCGCCACCTCTCCGGCCGATCCTGACTTCTTTCGCACCGAACTCGTTACCCTGCTCGGTGATGGACGAGATCAGGCTTTCGGCGTCCACGGCGGCAGACGGGCTGTCGCCGTCGGCGTCCGCCGCGATCAGCTCGGCCCACCAGAAGCTGTCGAAGCGCCGGCGCCGGCCGTTGCTCGTCCTGCTCGTCGTCGCGCTGGTCGCCGCCGGTGGTGCCGCGTGGACCTGGGTCGTGGTCCCGGTGCTGGCGCCCGCCTACAAGACGACGTTCCTGATCGACGCTGCCGAGGGTGACCTGGCGAGCGTCACCGAGGCGCTGACCACGGTCGTCGGCAACTCCGGCTCGCGTGATTCCCAGTCACTGCGCAGTTTCGGCGGCGAGTGCGGCTCCGACGACAACACGACGCAGCTCGTCGGGTTCGGCACCGGCAACCGCGAGGAGATCGCCGCAGCCGCTCGGTCGGTCCGCCAGGGTGCGAAAGCCACGCTGCAGCGCGGAATCGTCGAGGCGGTCGACGACTTCACGCCGTGGTACTCGCTGAAAGCCAAGCAGGTCAACAGGATCATCGTGGTGACCAGGCACGGCAAGGACGCGTGCGACTCCGACGACGAGTTCGTGCAGAAGCAGATCCGCGACCGGGTGGCGGCCGCCGGGCTGACGATCGAGTTCCGGTTCATCGGCTACCGGACTCCCGACCACGAGCCGCTCAAGAAGCTGACCACGCAACTGCAGACGCAGGAGCCGGCCTTCGCGGACTCGCCGGAGGATCTGCGGAAGTGGCTCGACTGGTTCACCACCGTCGAGCCGGTGCTGCGGTCGGCGCAGTCGGTCGTCAACGCGCTGAACCCGACCGTCGACAAGCTCAACGCGGCCACGGACGCGGTGAGGAGCGGCCGTTTCGATCTTGCCGACGCGGCTTTGACCGAAGCTCGCGATGCCGTGGTCGACGTGGAGATCAAGGACCTCGACGGCCGCACCGCGTCGGTCGAGGCGGTCGACGTGCGGGACAAGGCGATTTCCCTGCGGAGACTGCAGGAGGAGGTGATCAAGGCAGCTGACGTGCTGGCTCGCGAAGCTCGTTCGGGACGGAACCTGGCGGAGCCGCTCGCCGTCTACACCAAGGCCGCCAAGGCTTACAACGACGAGGCGGCGCTGATGACAGAGCGGCTGACACAGCTGCGCGGGAAAGGCCTGGGGGGAACGCGGTGAAACGCTGGTTGCTGGTGGCGGGCGCGGTGGTCGTGGCGCTGGGGCTGGTCGCCGGTGGTCTGTGGGTGTTCCTGCCGCCTGATCACCGCACGACGTTCCTCGTCGACGCCTCCGAGTCCGCGGACTTCCGCGAGGTGGCGGACGCGGTCGGTGCCGCAGCTTCGAACATGTCCGCCGACGACTCGCTGGCACTGCGCCGGTTCGGCGGCTCGTGCTCGTCCGCGAACACCTCGGAGCTGGTCTCCCCCGGCACCGGACAGGCCGCCAAGATCGGCGACGCTGCCCGATCGATCACCCCGAGCGGCAAGGCGACGCTGCTCAGCGGAATCCTCGCGGCGATCGACGACTTCGCGCACACCTACCCGTTCCGCGGCTCGAAGACGAACCACGTGGTGGTGATCGCACGCGGCGCCGCCGACGCGTGCGGCAAGAGCGCCGACGAGATCCGCGCGCTCATCAAGGAACACAGCTCGCGGGCCGGCGTGCAGATCGACTTCCGGTTCGTAGGCCACCGGCTGACCCCGTCGCAGGCCAAAACGTTGACGGAGATCGCGACCGCGGCCAACGCTCAGCAGCCGCGCCTCACCAGGACCTCCGACGAGCTCGTGACCACGATGAAGGAGGTCTCCGTCCCCGCCGACCTGGTGGCGAAGAACATCAAGACCTCGCCGTGCGACTCGGCCACCCCGGAGACGCTCGCGGCGGCGCACGAGGTGGGGACCGCGCGGTACTTCGACGTGAAATGCCAGCAGGACCGGTACGTGCTCGCGCTGGCGAACACGGAGCCCAAGCTGTCCGACGACCTGATCACCGTCTTCGAGTACCGAGACGACGCGTGGCACTACGTCATCTCGGGCACCGACCTGCCCTGTGGCGACGTGCCGAAGGACGTGTGGAAGGCGTGGAACTTCACGTGCCAGGTCGAGCCGGTCGACTGCCGGGGCACCCCGGACAAGGTGATCGACCTGGGCGGAATCGGTTGTACCGCGGCCCTCGACATCGCGGACCGCTACACGGCAGCGATCCAGGCAGGGCAGGCCCAGGGCCAAGGTCTGTTCTGGACATCCGGCGAGTGGTCCTGCTCGTGGCCGTACGAGGACGGCTACGCGCACTCACAGGTCCCGCAGAAATGCGTGCGCACCACGGACCACTCGGTCGTACAGCTCGGCGACTACCAGTGAGCTGGTGGTGTGGCTCGGAACGTTGCAGGGGGAATTCGCGGTCTGCCGCGAGGTGCCCTGCTGAGCGTGGATCACCTCGCCAGCGTTCCGAGACGCGCCACTAGGACTCGCTGGCCGCGCGGTCGGCGAGGGCCTGCTTCAGGCCCTTGAGGCCGCCACGCATCATCAGGTCGTGGTTGCCGCGGAAGAACGGCTTTGCGATCAGCACGAGCCGGCGCAACAGGGCCTTGTTGACCACGACCTCCTGGTCGAACACCAGGTCCGTCCCCCCGTCGCGGCCGATGATCTCCCAGCTGGCGAAGCCCTCGAGATCACCGGTCAGCTGCGCCCGCAACAGCCCGGCCTGCTGGTTCGCGATGCTGTGCCGCACCTGCACGACGATGTCGAACGGCAGGAACGACCGGCACCGCAGCACCCCCGACTCGTCGTCGATCTTGGTCGCCGACCTCACCTCGCGCCACCACAACGGGTAGTTCGCGATGTCGGACAGCACCTCGTACACGGCTGCCGGAGACGCGCAGACGTGCCACGTGCTGCGGAACCGGTAGCGGTTGAGTGACACGGGCGACATCATCCCGGATAGCTCGTTCAGGTGACAGGTCCTCGACAAAAGTCACAGTGGACCGGGAATTCCTCACGGCCTGTCATGCGGCCTCACGCGTGCGAGCGTCTCATTAGGCCGGTCGAGAGGCACCGGCGAACTCCAAGTTAAAACCCTGGGGAGCCGGACGAGCAGACCCTGCGTCCGTCCACTTCGGCCACATCGGTTTCCGACCGGCACGATGTTGCCCGATCTGGCGGCCGGACCTCACCGGTGGACGGCACCACGCCACGCGGGCGCCCGCCTCCGCCACTCAGTTCCAGATCGCGCCGCACCACGCGGCCTGACTCGACCGCGACCGGACACACGCCGAGGCCAGTCACCTCAAGCACCGGCCACCCTGGCCACGACCGCCGCCCGGTTCGGACACGCGCAGCCGAGCGAGGACCTCGCTGGTGTACGGCACCACGCCACGCGGACGCAGGTGGCCACCCGCTTCCGTCACCTCGGTTCCAGACCGCGCGGTACTGCGCGGCCTGGCTGCGGCGACCCGCCCCATCACCCCGCTGCGGAGACCTGTTCGTTCTCAAGCACCTGCAGCAGGAACTGGCCCGTGTAGCTCTTCTCGACCTCGGCGACCTGCTCGGGCGTGCCCTCCGCGACGACCATGCCGCCGCCGGAGCCGCCTTCCGGGCCCATGTCGACGATCCAGTCCGAGGTCTTGATGACGTCGAGGTTGTGCTCGATGACGATGACCGTGTTGCCCTTGTCCACCAGGCCGTTGATGACGCCCAGCAGCTTGCGGATGTCCTCGAAGTGCAGGCCCGTGGTGGGCTCGTCGAGGATGTAGACGGTCTTGCCGGTCGAGCGCTTCTGCAGCTCCGAGGCGAGCTTCACGCGCTGCGCCTCACCGCCGGAGAGCGTCGGCGCGGGCTGGCCCAGCCGCACGTAGCCGAGACCGACCTCGACCAGCGTCTTCAGGTGGCGGTAGATGGCGTTGATCGGCTCGAAGAACGTCGCGGCTTCCTCGATCGGCATGTCGAGGATCTCGGAGATCGTCTTGCCCTTGTAGTGCACCTCGAGGGTCTCTCGGTTGTACCGCGCGCCCTTGCACACCTCGCAAGGCACATAGACGTCCGGGAGGAAGTTCATCTCGATCTTGATGGTGCCGTCGCCCGCGCACGCCTCGCAGCGGCCGCCCTTGACGTTGAACGAGAAGCGGCCGGGCTGGTAGCCGCGGACCTTCGCCTCGGTCGTCGCCGCGAACAGCTTGCGGACGTGGTCGAACACACCGGTGTAGGTGGCCGGGTTCGACCGCGGCGTGCGGCCGATCGGCGACTGGTCGACCCGCACCAGCTTGTCGACCTCGTTCAGGCCGTTGATGCGGGTGTGGCGGCCGGGCACCTGGCGCGCGCCGTTGAGCTTGTTCGCCAGCACGGTCGCGAGGATGTCGTTGACCAGCGTCGACTTGCCGGAGCCGGACACACCCGTGACCGAGGTCAGCGTGCCGAGCGGGAACGACACGTCGATGCCGCGCAGGTTGTGCTCGCGGGCGCCGACGACGGTCAGCTGGCGCTTCTTGTCGACCTTGCGGCGCTTGGCGGGCATCGGGATCGACTTGCGGCCAGACAGGTACGCGCCGGTGATCGACTCCTTGTTCGTCAGCAGCTTCTTGTACGGGCCGCTGTGCACGACCTTGCCGCCGTGCTCACCCGCGCCGGGGCCGATGTCGACGACCCAGTCCGACGTGCGGATCGTGTCCTCGTCGTGCTCGACGACGATCAGCGTGTTGCCGAGGTCGCGCAGCCTCGTCAGCGTCTCGATCAACCTGTGGTTGTCGCGCTGGTGCAGGCCGATCGACGGCTCGTCCAGCACGTACAGCACGCCGACCAAGCCGGAGCCGATCTGCGTGGCGAGCCGGATCCGCTGCGCCTCGCCGCCGGACAGCGTGCCGGACGCGCGGTCGAGCGACAGGTAGTCGAGACCCACGTCGAGCAGGAAGTGCAGGCGGGCCTGGATCTCCTTGAGCACCGCGCCCGCGATCATCGACTCGCGCTTGCCGAGCTTCAGTCCGTCGAGGAAGTCGGAGCACTCCGCGACGCTCATGTTGCAGACCTCGGCGATGGACTTGTCGCCCTTTTTGCCGTGGTGCAGCGTGACCGCGAGGATCTCGGGCTTGAGGCGCGTGCCGGCACACGCGGGGCACGGGACCTCGCGCATGTAGCCCTCGTACTTCTCCCGCATGTACTCGGACTCGGTCTGCTCCTGACGCCGTTCGAGGAACGGGATCACGCCCTCGTAGTTGGCGTAGTAGGAGCGCTCGCGGCCGTAGCGGTTCTTGTACCGGACGTGCACCTGCTCGTCGATGCCGTGCAGGATCGCCTTCTGCACCTTGGCGGGCAGCAGCCGCCACTGCTGGTCCATGCGGAAGCCGATGGTCTCGCCGAGCGACTGCAGCAGGCGCAGGAAGTACTCGGCGGTCTGCCCGCCGGCCCACGGCGCGATGGCGCCCTCTTCGAGCGTCATCTCGTCGTCCGGCACCACGAGCTCCGGGTCGACCTCCTTGCGCACACCGATGCCCGTGCAGACCACGCACGCGCCGTACGGCGAGTTGAAGGAGAACGACCGCGGCTCCAGGTCCTCGATCGCGAGCGGGTGGCCGTTGGGACAGGCCAGGTTCTCGGAGAAGCCGCGGATCCGCTTCGGATCGGTCTCCGGCAGATCGACGAACTCCAGCTCCACCAGGCCGTCCGCGAGCCGCAGCGCCGTCTCGACCGAGTCGGTGAGGCGCTGCTTGGACGAGGCCTTGACGCTCAGCCGGTCGATGACGACCGCGATGTGGTGCTTCTCCTGCTTCTTGAGCTTCGGCACCTCGCCCAGCGCGTACACGACCCCGTCGACCTTCGCGCGGGAGTAACCCTGCGACTGGAGGTTCTGGAAGAGGTCGAGGTACTCGCCCTTGCGGCCGCGGATGACGGGCGCGAGCACCTGGAACTTGGTGCCCTGCTCCATCGCGAGCACCTGGTCGACGATCTCCTGCGGCGTCTGCTTGCCGATCGGCTCACCGCACTGCGGGCAGTGCGGCTTGCCGGCGCGCGCGTAGAGCAGGCGCAGGTAGTCGTAGACCTCGGTGATGGTGCCGACGGTCGACCGCGGGTTGCGGCTGGTCGACTTCTGGTCGATCGACACCGCGGGCGACAGGCCCTCGATGAAGTCGACGTCGGGTTTGTCCATCTGACCGAGGAACTGGCGCGCGTACGCCGAGAGCGACTCGACGTAGCGGCGCTGGCCCTCGGCGAAGATCGTGTCGAACGCGAGGCTCGACTTGCCGGAGCCGGACAGCCCCGTGAAGACGATGAGGCTGTCCCGCGGCAGGTCGATATCCACGCCGCGCAGGTTGTGCTCGCGGGCGCCGCGAACGACAAGACGGTCTGCCACTGGGGTCCCTTCGGCTGCTGTAGGCGGGTCACTCACGCCACACTCTTCCGAACAAGCGTTCGAAGCGTACTAGCATCGTTTCGGAGGCTGCGACCGACCCGCGAACCATGCTAGGGCCGACCCCTGACAAAAACGGATCCGACCACGGTTGCATTCCCCTGAGCTGCATTTACTCATAGGCTGGTCACTTCGATCTCAAGCCTCAACGTCGGGGAGAGGCAGCACATGACCTACACGCCGTCCACGCAGCACACCTCCGTACCCGCACCGCGCGGGGTGCCCGACCGGCACATCAACGCGGTGCGGCAGGCGACGGACGTGCTGTACGAGGTCGTCGAGGAGCTGGACCAGGCCGCGATCCGCGGTCAGAGCCTGCTCCCCGGCTGGACCCGCGGACACGTCATCACCCACCTCGCGCGCAACGCGGACGCGCTGGTGAACCTGCTCACCTGGGCGCGAACCGGGGTCGAGCACCAGGCTTACGCGTCGCGGGCGGATCGCGACGCCGACATCGAGGAGGGTGCGCGCCGCATCCTGCAGGTGATCAAGGCCGACCTGGACTCCGCGTGCGTCCGTTTCGAGAACGCGTGCCGGGAGATGCCGGCGCACTCGTGGCGTTCGGAGGTCACGGCACCCAAGGGCGCCTCGATCCCGGCGTCGCAGGTGCCGCTGTTCCGGCTGCGCGAGGTGTGGATCCACCTCATCGACCTGAACCACGGCGTCGGCTTCGAGGACCTGCCCGCGGACTTCGTGGAGGAGTTCCTCGACGACGCCGTGAAGCAGTTCGAGGGCAGGGTCGACCCGTTCAGCATCGAGGTCGGCCTGCCGGACGGCACTCAGCGCAGCTGGACGGTCAGCGGCCCGGCGAGCCGCAGCTCGGTCAGCGGGTCCGCCAGCGCCGTCCTGGGCTGGCTGACCGGCAGGACCGACGGCACCGGCCTGCGCGGTGAGCTGCCGGCCCTGCCCGACTGGATCTGAGTGAGCAACCGGTAGGCGGGCCGTTCGACGAACTTCGTCAGCAGCCAGCCGAACAGCACCGCCGAGGTGATGAACACGGCGAGCAGCGCCCAGGACCGCAGCCCAACGGCGTGCATGCGGTCCATCACCACGGTCCCGATCGCCTGGTGCACCAGGTAGATGCCGTAGGAGATGCCGGCGAGCCACGTGACGGGTCGCCGGATCGGCTTGAAGAACACCCAATCGGGTCCGCCGGCCGCCGCGCACACCAGGAGCAGGAAAACTCCGAACCCAGCTGTGGCTCCGTACTCCTCCGTGTGGATCGCCTGCGCCACCAGGGTGGCGGCGAGCACCGCGACGAGGTGCGGCGTGCCCATGCGATGTTTCGACCACAGCCAGATGGCAATTCCTGCGGCGAAGAGCTGCCCGCGGTGGACCGACGTCGCGTTGTAGGCGAGGTCCAGCGTGCTGGAGTAGTCGATCAGCTCGCGCAGCACCAACGGCGTCACGATGAGCACCCACGGAAAGACCAGCACCGCCCTGCCGCGCACGTACCGCACCAGCACCGCGCCCGCGATGAACGCACTGACCTGCACCGGAATCGTCCAGTACGCGAAGTCGACGATGTGCACGTCCGGGAACCACGGCCTGATCAGCAGCAGGTTGTAGACGAGATCGCCGGCGGTCAGCTGGGTCCACCCCGCCGGCGCGACCCACCGCTGCACGGCGAACGAGAGCAGGACAGCGACGAAGTAGACCGGCAGCAACCGCGCGAGTCTTCTCCACAGGAACCGCCCCGGCCTGCCGTGGCTCAGCGTGGAGCAGGCGAAGAAGGCCGACAGCACCATCAACGTGCTCGCACCCATCGACATGTCGAAGGTGAACGGCATCGGGTTCAGGTACGGGTGGTCGACGAGGCTCGTGACCGTGCCGTGGTGGAACAACACACAGCCGATCGCGACGACACGGAGGACGTCCCAGCTGACCTTGCGGTCCGTCCGGGGCTTCTGTCGTTGTGCTGGAATCACGAGAGGTAGGGACCTGTTCGTTGGTGCTTTCGGCGTACTCGGGGGTCCAAACTTGATCCTTACTTACCCTATGAGTGAGACCTGTATGCAACCTGAAGGTGTGCGTCCCGCCGCATCGAGCGACTACCGTCTGCCACCGTGGACGTACTCGAGAACTACACCGGTCACGTCGATCCAGGCGGCCCCGCCAGCACCAGGACGCTCGACGCGCTGACCATCACGAAGATCTCCGTCGGACCGATGGACAACAACGCCTACCTGCTCGTTTGCCGGTCCACGAACGAGGCGCTGCTCATCGACGCGGCCAACGACTACGAGCGCCTGTCCGACCTGTTCGGCCACATTCCCTCAAGGCCACGCCTGCGCACGATCGTGACAACGCACCAGCACGCCGATCACTGGCAGGCACTCGGCGCCCTGGCCGGCGCCCACGGCTCGAACACCGTCGCGCACGAACTGGACGCCGCCGTCCTCCCGGTCCCGCCAGACGTCCTGGTGGACCACGGCGACACCATCAACGTGGGAGAAGTCCCTCTCTCGATCATCCACCTGCGCGGCCACACACCGGGCTCCATCGCCGTGGTCTACGACGACCCGAACGGCCACCCGCACCTCTTCACCGGAGATTCACTCTTTCCGGGGGGTGTGGGAAAGACCACGTCGGCGGACAACTTCGCCTCGCTGATCAACGACGTCGAGGACCGCGTCTTCGCCGTGCTGCCCGACGACACCTGGTTCTACCCGGGCCACGGCGACGACTCGACGCTGGGCAAGGAACGCCCGTCGCTCGCGGAGTGGCGCGCCCGCGGCTGGTGAGTCCCCGCGGAGCAACGCACTGCGGCTGGTGACCCGCCGCAGTGCGTTTTCCTGCCCGAGTCGGCGCTGCTCGACGAGTACGGACTGCCGGCCCCGGACGTGCCGGCCTTCATCCCGGTAGTCGCCGGGACCTCTGGGCTGTGAAGCACACCGTGCTCCGGCCCGCTTTGGTTCATCCGGGTGGTTCCCGCCCATAACGTCACGGGCCGATGCCTGTCGGGAACAGGATGCCGGGCACCTCTCGCATCGAGTCAGAGGAGTGCGATGTGCCGGAGTTCCGTACCCGCCCCGACGGCACGCGATATCCGATCACGCCGAAGGGCAAGGCGGCCGGCACGGTCGTCGCAGGCGCCGTCGTGGCCGGTCTGCTGACCGCCGCGGGTGGTGGTACCGCCACCGAGTCGGTCGGCGCCGCGCTCGATTCGGCCGCGGAGCAGAATGCCAAGTCGCGCAACGAGGACAACCCGCGCAAGAGAGATCGCGCCAAGACTTGGCAGCGCAAGGCGCTGCGGGAGATCAAGGACACCGTCAAGCACGACCTCCGCTGCGCCGTGCAGTCGTACGGCCAAGTTCAGCAGTTCTTCCTGCGGACCCCGTGCGACTCCCTCGACCAGATGCTGTTCGCGCTCGGTGACGCGCAGGGCAACGTCATCGCCGTGTCGGTGATGTGGGTCAAGATGCCCTCAGCCGGCGAGGCCGGTGAGTTGAAGAGGCTGGAAGACACCTACGGAACCGGCGACGTGACGCCTTTCGCCACCGAGGCGCTGCAGCTGGGCGGGATCAAGTTCACCGGCCGGCACTACGCGTCCCGGTCCAACGGATCCATGGTCGTCATCGCGGAGTCCGAAGCGGTGCAGGGCCAGGCGACCACGACGCTGTTGAAAGACGTGGCCAACATCGCGGTGGTCCTGCCGCGTCCTTGATCAGCGAGATAGCGGCGCGCTCGCGGCTGGTGGGCGTTCCTTCAGGCGGCCGACCAGGACGAGTGCCGTGAGCACCAGCGCGGCGATGCCGGCCAGCGCCGTCCAGAGCGGGATGTAGTCCCTCTCCGGCATCTGGTAGGGGATCTTGTCGTAGGCGAGGAAGAGCTGAACGACCGCGCGAAAGCCCAGCGCGAAGGCGAGCAGCAGCGGACCGGCGACGACGGGGAGCGCGCGCAGGTCGATGGCCTCGGTGGCCGCGGTGGCGGCGGACGACGTCACCGCGGCCACCGCCAGCGCGATGATCAGCGATCCCAGGCCACCCTGGACCATGTCCTCGTAGTGGCCGGTGACCTCCACGGAAGTCCACATCACGATCGCGAGCAACGCGCAGGCCGCGGCGGCCACGACCGCCGACTGGCCCAGACGCGCGGCGAGGACGCCGAAGCCCAGCCCGATCACCGCGGCCGATCCGTACGTCGTGAGCTGGCCTCCCGCGAAGTACATGCCGAGGTTGACCGGCGCCGCGACGGCGAACAGCACGAAGCCCGCCGTCGCCGTCGTGAGAAGCGCGCTCCTGCCCAATGCGAGGGTCAGTCCAGCGGTGCACAGCACCAGTACCGCTCCCGCGACGACCGTGGCAAGCAGCCGGGGCAACGTGATCAGGTTGCCGGCCGCCTCCAGCACGATCGGCAGGAACGCCGCCGCCGTGCCCACCACGGCCGCACGCCGGGACATCGGTTCGGGCTGCGCTGTCGTGCCCGTGCGCACGCCGTAGACCGCCAGCACACCGCCGGCCAACGCGAGCACGGCGAGGGCGAGGTCGAGGCCTGCGGGGTGGAACGCCAGGTTGTCCAGCCAGTCGAGCCCCCGGAACAGCGTGGCCAGCACCTGCGCCCCGATGACCAACGCGGCCAGCGCGGCGTCCTGGGCGGCTGAGAGTGCACCGATGACGATCAGCACCGTCCCGGCGACTCCGATGGACGCGATGATGCCCGAGGCGCCCGGCCGGTACATCGCGAAGTGCGCCTGTGCCTCGATCACCCTGACGAGCACGCCGAGCGCGCCCGCAACGAGCAGCCACTGCCAGTGCCTGGTGAGCCACACGCCGACGATCACCGCCAGCGCCGGGAACCCGAACCTCGCGACGTCGTACTTGCCGAGCCCGGAATACGTGCTGTTGGTCGACAACAGGTCGTAGTCGCTGACGACGAACAGGGCGAGCAAGGCCAGCGCGACCGGACCCCAGAGCCAGCCGAGAGTGTTCCGCACAGCGCGGAACGTAGCCCAGCAGCCGGGCCGAGACGGGTCAGTTGACCACATCCAGCAGGTCGAGATATCCGGTGGTGGTGCGCCACAACGCGTCCGAGTACGGCGTGAGCTTGCCGGGGCTCCACCGGTGGTCGGTGTAGTCCTGGTTGGCCGCGCGCAACGCCTTCAAGCTCACCGCCAGCTCGTCCTCGACCCGCTTCCGCAGCTCCTCCGGCGACGGCGCGGGGATCCTGACCAGCTCGGCCGTGCCGTCTCCGACCGCCACGAGCGCTTCCTCGTTGATTCCGTCTTCCGCGCTCCAGATCAGCGCCGGCCGCTCGATCCGGTGGTTCCACACCGGCGCGTCCTTGGACCGCCACTGCGCGCTGAACGGGTTGCGCGACAACCGCGTCGAGTTGGCCCAGTGCTCCGCGCCGACCGGCTCGGTGCACCACGGCACCTCGTCCACCGGCAGGTCCGTCACCAGCGCGACCTCGATGGTCTCCAGGTCCTTCGGCACGTCCAGCAGCTCGCCGAACACCCACAGCCCGACCACCTGGAAACGGAAGAAGGTCGTCGGCAGCTCACCGCACTTCTCGGCGAGCTCGGCCAGGTGGTGCACAGCGCGGGTCCATTTCACGTGCTGGATCATGCCGGACGTGGTCCCTGAAGCCTTGGCCCGGCTGGAGCGGGTGGAACCCGTGCTCTGCGCTTTCCACGAGGTCTACAGCTCCTTCGCACCGGTCAACCCATCACTGCCGCTGGCCGGCATGCCCATCGCCGTGAAGCGAGGTGAGCGCCGGAGCCACCGGGAAGCGTTGATAACTCTCGGTTGCGTACCGATCGGATTGACCACCACGCCCGACGGCAGCACTCCCTGGCAGACGTGGGGCCGCAACTCTCGCGGCCTCACACGCAACCCGTGGAATCTCGACCGCACGCCCGGCGGTTCGTCCGCCGGATCCGCGGTGGCGGTCGCGGCCGGAGTGGTCCCGCTCGCGACGGGCGTCGACGGCGCGGGCTCGATCCGCATCCCGGCCGCGTGGTGCGGTGTGCTCGGCCTCAAGACCACGTCGTCGGAACGCGCCGCGGTCGGAGTCTTCACCCGCGACCCCGAGCTGCTCGCGATCTACACGGGCACCTCGGAGGTCAGCTCTCCCACCGCTGTCTGGTCCACGGACCTCGGCTTTGCCGCCGTGGACGCCGAACAAGCCGAGATCGCCTGGCGCGCTGCCTCCGCGTTGCGACCGCAGCCCGTTGACCTGGTGCTGCCGGATCCGGCCGAGGACTGGTTCGCTGGGCGCTGCGGCCCCAACCTGTTGCTGGACAAGCTCTTCGAGAGCACCGACCTGCTGCTCACCCCGACCACACCCGGCCCGCCGCACGGCCACGACGGACCGGGCTCGCGCATCAACACGTCGCTGACCTGGGCGTTCAACCTGAGCGGACATCCGGCGATCAGCATCCCGGCAGGCTTCGACTCCGAAGGCCTGCCGGTCGGACTGCAGGCCATCGCGCGGCACGGCCGGGAAGCGGACCTGATCGCCGCCGCCCGCGCGGTGTTGACCTCCAGCGCGGTGGAGGTCGCACCCTGGCCGCCATGAACCTCGTGGTACGCGCCGAACGGTCATCGAGGTCATCCCGCCGATCCGCAGCGAGCCGGACCGGCTGAACTAGGCGGCGACAGCCCGCAGAGACCGCAACGCCGACGCCCACGCCACCAGTTCGTCGAGCATCGCGTTGAGCTGTTCGTCCTGCCGCAGCCCTTCCTGCAGCTCGCCGCGCCCCAACGCCACCTGGGTGCGCACTGTCGCCACCTTCAGCTCCGCCAGCACCAGCCGCAGCTGCTCGACCGCGCGCAGGCCGCCGTTGCCGCCGAGGCCCACGAAGCCCGCCGCCTTGTCGTTCCACTCCGCGTACAGGTAGTCCAGGGCGTTCTTCAGCGCCGCCGAGAACGAGTGGTTGTACTCGGGCGTCACGAACACGAAGCCGTCGTACTGAGCGATGCGAGCTGCCCAAGCGCGTGTGTGTGCGTGGGCGTACTCGCCGAAGATCGCCGGCACCGGTTCGTCCAGCAGCGGCAACCCGACCTCCGCAAGGTCGACGAGTTCGAACGACGCGTCCGTGCGCGCGTTGGCGACGTTCACGACCCACTGCGCCACTGCCTCGGAACGACGGCCCGGACGTGTGCTCCCCAAGATCACTGCGATTCGCATGGCAACCAAAGTACAACGCTCGTGGTACTTAATGCAACGAGCGTTGTACTATGATCGAGGCCATGCGACCGGACAAGCGGCAGGCGATCCTGCGCGGGGCGTTGAGCGTGTTCGCCAGGGACGGCTACTCGCGGGCGAGCATCGACGGCATCGCGAAGGAGGCCGAGGTCTCGACGCGCACGCTCTACAACCACTTCGCGGACAAGGCCGATCTCTTCCGCCACGTCATCCAGGCCAGCGCGGACGAGGCGGCGCAGGACCAGATCGACCTGATCGAGCGACACTTCCACAAGATCACGGACCTGGAGCAGGACCTCGTCGCGTTCGGCAAGGCCATGGGCGCACAGCTTGGCCACGCCGAGCACTTCGCGCTGGTCCGGCAGATCAACGCCGAGCTGACCCACATTCCCGCCGAGGCGATCGAGGCGTGGCTGGACACGGGGCCGCGCAAGGTCAGGCGCGCACTCGCGGACGAGCTCCACAAACTCGGCTTTCAGGACCCGGAACGAGCCGCGGTGCACCTGTTGCTGCTCACGCTGACAGGCGATCCCGCCGTCAGAGGTTCACGTCCGGACGACGACGACATCGCAGCGGGCGTGAAGGTCTTCCTCCACGGGCACGATGTCGAAAACCGGCGAACGGCTGCGACATAGGGCTATGCACACCGACGCGCGCGTTGACGACTACATCGCCGGGCTGCCCGAGTGGCAGCAGGACATCTGCCGCGAGGTCCGCAGGCTCGTCCACGAGGCCGACCCGGACGTCGAGGAGACGATCAAGCGCACGAACCGGCCGTACTTCGTGCTGGACGGCAACATCTGCGCGTTGCTGGGCACCAAGGACCACGTGAACGTGATGCTCTACGACAAGGCGATCGTGCCGGACCCGCAGAACATCATCACGAGCGGCCACGGCAACAAGACCGCGCGCATGATCTCCGTGTACCGCGACCAGCCGATCAACGCGCCCGCGCTGGTCGAGATGTTCCGCCACATCGTCGCGAACAACCGCCGCCGGAACAGTGTCAGACCCCGTCGGTAGCCTCATGACGCATGGAGGTCGAGATCTACACCGACGGCGCCTGCAGCCCCAATCCCGGTCCAGGCGGCTGGGGTGCGGTGCTGCGCTACGGCGAGCATGAGAAGGACATGTACGGCGGTGACATCGGCCCGACGACGAACAACCGCATGGAACTGATGGCGCCCATCATGGCGCTGGAGAGCCTCACCCGAACGTCCACGGTGAACCTCTACACGGACAGCACTTATGTCCGGAACGGCATCACCTCGTGGGTCCACGGCTGGAAGGCGAACGGCTGGCTCACGAAGGCCCGTGAGCCCGTCAAGAACGCCGACCTGTGGCGCCGCCTGGAAGAGGCCGCCAACCGGCACGAGGTGGAGTGGCACTGGGTCAAGGGCCATGCGGGCCACCCGGAGAACGAGCGCGCTGACCGGCTGGCCGTGCGCGGTGTGGAGGAGGTGACGGGGCGGGAAGTCAAGCAGCCCCAAGCAAAACCGAAGAAGCCCGCGAAGGTGAAGCAACCGCGAGAGCTCAGCGGCGAACCGTGCGGCGCGCCCACCAAGAAGGGCACGCCGTGTCCGATCACCGCTGGTGCCAACGGACTGTGTCACGTGCACGACCCGGCGTTGCAGTGTGGTGCCCTCACGAAGAAGGGCATGCCCTGCACGATCGCGACCGGCGGTGGCCGGTGCGAGTACCACCAGGACTCGCTGGAGCTGTTCAGCTGACCGCGAGGTTCACGTGACGACAGGTGAAGCCGCGCGTCGCACGGCTTCACCGGACGGCCCTGCCGCGAAGTTCACGTGACGGCGAGAGAAGCCAGCAACCGCAACGCGTCCTCGGACGGGCTGCCCGGCGCGGCCACGTAGGTCACCAGGACCTGCCCCGCGTCCGACGTCAGCGGTTCCGCGGCCAGCTCCAGCGGTCCGAGCTGCGGGTGGTTGACGCGCTTGAACATCGGTGCACGATCGCGCACGGGATGCTCCGCCCACAACGCGCGGAACACCGGCGACACCGCGGACAGCTCCTCGACCAGCGCGAGCAGCGCCGGGTCGTCGGGGTGCACGCCGTAGTCCGCACGCAGGTAGCCGACGTTCTCGCGCGCGCAGTCCATCCACCCGACGAACAGCTCCTGCGCGGCCGGGTCGGTGAACATGTAGCGCACCATGTTCGGCTGCTCGCGGAAGTCCGTGACGAGCGCCGCGGCCAACGGGTTCCACGCCAGCACGTCGAGCCGCCGGCCGAGCACCATGGCGGGCACGCCCTGCAACGCGTCGAGCAACCACCTCAACGCGGGCCGCACCTCCTCCGACGACGCCACCACCCGCGTGGGCCGCGCCAGCCGGTAGAGATGCGCGCGCTCAGCCCCGTCCAGGCCGAGCGCCGCGGCCAGCGCGTCCAAGATCGAGTCGGACGCGTTGGCGGCGCGCCCCTGCTCCATGCGCGTGTAGTAGTCGACGCTGATCCCGGCCAGCTGCGCCAGCTCCTCGCGGCGCAGCCCCGGAACGCGCCGCCGCGAGGCCCGCACCGGCGGGTCCAGTGCCGCGCGCCGTGCCCTCAGAAACTCCCCCAACTCGCTCACGGACCCCATCATGCCGGGATCGCCCCGACCAGTCCGCCGTCCACGACGAAGTCCTGCCCCGTGACGTACGCCGCACGCTCGGACAGCAGGAACGCCACCACGTGCGCCACGTCCTCCGGCTCACCGAGGCGCCCCATCGCCACCTGCCTGCGGAACGGCTCGCCGTCCTCCACGTTCTCGTGGAACATGTCCGTCGCGATGTACCCAGGGCTCACCGTGTTCACCCGAACGTGCGGCAACTCGGCGCCGAGCGTTCGTGCCAGGCTGTGCACCGCCGCCTTGCTGGCCGTGTACAGCGACGCCCCGGCGAACCCGCGATGCACCGTCCACGAAGCGTTGAGCACCACCGACGCCCCCGGCTTCAACCGCGCCTGCTGCACCGTGAAGTAGACGCCCTTGAAGTTCGTGGCGAACACCCGGTCCACGTCCTCCTCGGTGATCTTCCCGAACTCCGCGAACACCCCAACTCCGGCATTCGCGAACAGCCCGTCGACCTCCCCGACCGACTCCATCAACGCCTCGACCTCAGCCAGCCTCGACACGTCCGCGACGACGGTCTCGACGCCGATCTCCTTGCGCGCCAACGCCAGCCGCTCCGCGGACCGCCCGGCCACCACGACCCGCGCGCCCTCCTCGACGAGCACCTTCGCCGTCGCGAGCCCGATACCGCTACCGCCACCTGTGATCAGAAACGTCTTCATGACCACGAGACTCCAGGCCTGCGCAGCGCCCAACCAGACCCGCTCTTTCCTGGGTCTGCGAAGACCAGGCTGAACCCGGCGAACCGGCGTAGCGTCCCGGTCATGCTTCCCGAATCCGCCAGGGCAGTGCTGGAGTCCAACGCGCTGGGCCACCTCGTGACGCTGGGCAAGGACGGCGCACCCCAGGTGACCATCATCTGGGTGGGCCTGGACGGCGACGAGATCGTCTCCGGCCACCTGATGGCACACCAGAAGGTCCGCAACATCCGCAACGACGGCCGCGTCGTGCTGTCCCTCGAGACTCCCGTCATCAACGAGATGGGCCTGCAGGAGCACCTCGTCATCTACGGCACCGCGCGCATCACCGAGGGCGGGGCGCCCGAGCTCCTCCAACGCCTCGCGCACACCTACCTCGGCCCGGACGTGAAGTTCCCGCCGTTCGACTACCCGCCGCCCGGCTTCGTCACGCGCATCAAGGTCGACCGCGTGGCAGGCGTCGGCCCCTGGGTCTCCTAGAGCTCGTAACAGGAGTGGACGGCGGGCCGGCCCGTGCAGTTCGGGCCTGCCCGGTCGTCCGCGCCCAGACAGGTGAACGGCAGCCGCGGCCGCCCCTCGCCGGTGTAACCGACGCGACGGTTGCGGTTGTCGTAGGTGAATCCGGCGTCTCGCAAGGCTTTGGTCAGCGTGCGGCCGAACGGGTGCCATCGGCGCGGCGCACGCTGGTGACGTCGGAGCCGGCCAGCAGCCGGCCGCCGAGCGGGCAAGCTGGGGAATCGGTACGGGCAGCAGGCCGACGTTTGTCAACCACGTGATGCAATCCGGGCACGCTCACGCAGGGGTACCCCCGAGCTGGGAACCCCTACATCTCAACGTACTCACGAGGTCTGACACTGGTTCGCGATCACGAGCCTCCGCGGCCGAGCGACGTGGCCGACAGGTCGCCCGGCCGGGCCGCCGCGCCCGACCAGCGTCTCCCGCTCAGGCGCAAAGCGCGAATCCTCAGCGCCCGCGCGGCTACTTCGCGAGGCCTCTCTGCACCGTCGCGCACGCTCACGCAGGGGTACCCCCGAACTGGGAACCCCTGCGTTTCAACGTACTCACGAGGTCTGACAGTTCGGCAGGAGCGATCACCAGCACACCTTGGCCAGGCGGGCCATGCCCTCGGCGATTTCCTCGGGTGTGTTGCTGGTGAACGACATCCGGAGCGTCGAGTGGTCCGGTGCAACAGCGTAGAAGGGCGCGCCCGGCACGAAAGCGACGTCGTGGGTCAGAGCTTCCTTCAGCAGTTCGGCGCTGTCGACGGAGCCGGGCAGGCGCAGCCACACGAACATGCCGCCGTCCGGGTCGGTCCACGTGGTGCCGTCGGGAAAAGCGCCGGGCAGTGCCGAGATCATCGCTGAACGCCGCTCGCCATAAGCCGCGCACAACCGGGCCACGTGCGCGTCGAGATCGTTGTGCGTCAGGTAAGACGCGCACGCGGCTTGGTCCACAGTGGACGTGTGCAGGTCGGCCGCCTGCTTCACGATCGTCAGGGTGCGCAGCAGTGAGGCAGGCGCGCGCAACCAGCCGAGGCGCATGCCGGGCGAGCCGATCTTCGAGAAGCTGCCCAGGTAGATGGTTCTGTCGCTGATGGATGCGAGCGGTGCGACCGCGGCGCCCCGGTAGCGCAGCTCGCTGTACGGATCGTCCTCGACGACCCAGAAACCGTGCTCCGAAGCCAGCTCGGCGATCTCGGCGCGGCGCGAAGACGACAAGGTGCGGCCCGTCGGGTTCGCGAACGTCGGCACCAGATACAACATCGACGGCCGCGACGAGGCCACAACGGACCGCAATGCCGAGATGTCCATCCCGTCGGCGTCGGCGGCGACCGGGACGATCCGGGCTCCCGCCATCTGGAAACACTGCAGCGCGGCCAAATACGTCGGTTCCTCCACGGCCACGACGGCGCCCGGTTCCAGCAGGGCGGTCGCGACCAGGGCCAGCGCCTGCTGCGAGCCTGTGGTGATCAGGACGTCCGAAGTGGGCAGCCCGCGGGCCGTCAGCCGGTCGGAGATCAGCGAGCGCAGGGCCGGATTTCCTTCTGTGGGGGCGTATTGCAGCACCGAGCGGTCTCGCAGGGCGTGGTCGTAGGCGGCGCGCAGACCGTCCTGGTCGAACAACTCGGGGGCGGGAAGTCCACCTGCGAAGGAAATCACCTCGGGACGGGAGGTCAGCGCGAGCAGATCGCGCACCGGGGAGCTGGCCACGGGGAGGGTGCGGTGCATGAACTTCACGTTAACCGGCGCGGGTTCCAGGCGGATGCGGATTTTCTGTCGGTGGTCGTGACTAGCGTGGCGGGCATGGACATTGAGACACGTGGAGACCAGCCCTACGCCGCCATCAGGGCCACCGTCACGCTCGAGACGTTCGCCAAGATCGCCCACCGCTTTCCCGAGGTCATGCAGTGGCTGGCCGATCGCGAGTTACCGATCCTCGGCGCGCCGTTCTTCCGGTACTTACGCGTGTCGGGCGACGAGTTCGAGGTCGAGGCCGGCATTCCCACCATCGCCGAGGTGCCCGGCGAGGGCGACGTGTTCACCGCGACGCTGCCCGCCGGTCAGTACGCGGTGGCGGTGCACGAGGGCAGTCCGGACGGGCTGGCCGCTGTCACCGAGGAGCTGCTGGCGCACACGGTGCGGTTCGACCGCGACGGCGACAGGTGGGGCGCCCGCCTGGAGACGTACTTCACCGACCCGGCCGTGGAGCCGGATTCGAGCAAGTGGACGACGGAGGTGGCGATCAGGCTCGCGGACTGAGTTCGGGCTCGCGCGTATATGCCGAGTGAGCTATATTGCTGGCATGGCATCTACATTCGCCGTGCTGGCCGATCAGAGTCGCCGGGAGATCCTCGACCTGCTGCGGGAGCGCGAGCGGCCGGTCGGTGACCTCGTCGACCGGTTGACGCTCACCCAGCCGACCGTCTCGAAACACCTCAAGGTGCTGCGCGAGGCCGGTCTCGTCGAGGTGCGCACCGACGCCCAACGGCGCTGGTACCGGCTCGCCCCCGGTCCGCTGGCCGAGATCGACGCCTGGCTCGCGCCCTACCGGCGGATGTGGGAGAAGAGCCTGGACGCACTCGAACGCCGGCTCGACGAGATCGAAGGGGACTGAACCCGTGGACGCCGAACTGCAGATGATCGAGGGCAAGCCCGTCCTGCGCTTCGAGCGCAGGCTGCGGCACTCGCCGGAGAAGGTCTGGCGGGTGGTCACCGAGCCGGCCGAGATGAAGCACTGGTTCCCGGCCGAGGTCACGATCGACGGCCGGAAGATGAGTTTCACCTTCCCGAGCGAGGCGCCGGTCGACGCGGACGGCGGCGAGGGCGAACTGCTGGAGTCCGACCCGCCGAAGGTCTTCGCCTTCCGCTGGCTCAACGACGTGCTGCGCTTCGAGATCCTCCCGCGCGAGGACGGCTGCCTGCTCGTCTTCACCGCCGTGGTCACGAACAAGCTCTCCGTGGGCCGCGACGCACCAGGCTGGACCACCTGTCTCGACGCACTGGTCGCCCACGCCGACGGCACGAAGTTCGAGCCGCCGACGGAGTGGCTGCCGCTGATCGAGCACTACATCGCCGAGTTCGGCCTCGACGAGGGCACCGACGAGCCGGCGGGCGTCACGTTCGTCCGCGACCTGGTCTGGAAGCCGCTCGACGAGGTCTGGCAGCTCCTGACCGAAGGCGCCGCGGACACCGCGGTCCCGGCCCGCGCCGTCCACCCCGGCCTCACCCCGGGCAAGGTCACCAGGGCCGAGGCACCACACCTGCTGGAGTTCGAATGGCTCCAGGACGGCGCACCGAAGGGCGTCGTCCGCTGGGAGTTCGAGCACGTCAAGCTGCAGGGCACCACGGTCACGCTGGTCCAGGAGAACGCGCACGGCCCCGAGGCGCTCGCGGCCTGGCACGTGCACCTGGAGCTGTTCTTCGCCGCCACTCAGGGCGAGATCCGCTGCCCGTGGCCGAAGGACCGGGAGGAGGAGCTGGCCAAGCGCTACGCGGAGCGCTGAGCCCCAGCGCACTCAGGCAGGACACGGCCACGCCGGCAGGAGTCCCGGCCGAACGCGGCCGTCCGGCGACAACGGCCGCGCCACAGGGCATCACTCGTGCTGCACCCGGTCGACGAGGCAGGCCCAGTCCGGCGCGGCCCGCCGTCCCAGCCGCCGGGCCGCCCGGTGTTCGTGCTCCAGCACGGCCAGCCGCCGGTCGCGCGGATCCGGCGCCAGGTCCTCGAGCCGGAGCACGTCGGCCGGGGTCAGCCGGAAGCTGACGAGCTTGGTCGAGTCGATCCGGGCGATCGTCCACCAGCACGTCGCCGCCGCGTACTCGCAGCCGAGCGAGCGGAACTTCTCCTCGGCGAGGAGGAGGTCCAGCACGGCCTCGGGCTTCTCCCGAGTGGCGAGCAGCAGGTCGGCGCGCACCTGCAGGGACCTGGCGACCGCCTCGGGGAAGTCCGCGGTGGTGATGACGTCGGTGACGAACTCCTTGCCCTCGTTGTACTTCCGGGCGGCGAGGCACAGCCTGGCCTGCAGCACGGCGAGCCACTGGTACGGCTCGGTGCCCGGCGTCAGCAGTCCCTCGGCCACCTGAGCGCGCTCAAAAGCCGCACCCAGCTCCGAGCGGTCCCGCGTCATCTCGTACCGCAGCAGCTGCCGTTCCGCCTGGAGCGAGGCGCACACCCCGACCTCCTCGCTCGTCGGACCGGAGATGGAGCGGAACAGCGTGGTGGCGAGGATCAGCAGGTGCTCGCAGTTGCGCAGGTAGAACTCCCGGTCGTACGGAAGCGCTTCCGTCGCCATGTGCAGCAGAACGCGCGCGTGGGCACGTTGCCCGCGTGCCGCCGTGTACAGATCGCGGTACTTCTTCGCGATCTGCGCCCCCTCTTCGGCCACGGACGCCGCCTGGCTGAACCGGTGCTCCCGCAACAGGTACCACGACTGGCCCGACACCAGGACCTTCGCCTTCAACGCGCCTTCGCCCTTCAGCGGCAACGTTGACGAGAGCGTCTTCAAACACACGTCGGACAGCCGGCTGACCAGACCCACGTCGCCGTGCGCCTTGGCCACGCCGACGACCGAGTCGAACGCCCTGGCGAGCTCCAGGTCGCCTTCTCCCTGCTCCACCAAGGAACACGCCAGCTCGTAGGCCTGCGTGGAGGACGGCGGGCAGGCTTCCAGTCCAGCCAGCATCATCCGGGTCTGGTAGACGCCTTCCGGTTCCGCGCGCATCACACCACCCCCGGCCTCGAGCGCGCCGAGACTTCGCACCAGCTCCTCCTCACCGTGGCGGTTACCCGGATCGAACCGGTGGATCACCAGCTGCTGCAGCACCGACGGCAACGCGTTGGCGTCGATCCCCGGCGGCACGACCGGCAGCACCGCGCATCCGTGCGCGCCGCCGTGGTGGTAGATCTTGTGCCGCACCAGGCCCGCCTCGTAGCGCACTCCCCTGCGCTCCACGAAATCGTTGGACAGCAACGCTTTCAGATAGTCGTCGGACACGATGACCAGGACTGTCCGATCGCGGACCGCCGTCTCCATCCAGGCCGGAATGGACAGCGGGTGGATGATGCTGAGATCGCCGTCCCACAACACGTCGAAACCGCGTGCCCGCAACGCCGCGACCACCGCCGACGCGGTAGGGCCTCCATCGCTACTGCTGTAGCTAACGAATATGGCCATCGCAGCACCCTCCCCAACCGGGAACCTCAAGGGGCCGAAAGCGATTTCTGGTGGTGTCACACATGGTGCGCCTCCTGCGGGTGTGGTCGCGCACCGATCCGGCTGGACCGGTGCGGCGAGGACCAATCACCCGAACGGGACCTGGATGGCGGCACTCATCAGGGGTCGAACGTCATACGCTGACGGACGGCGACATCGCCTCGCCTCATGGGACTGGGGTTCGGTTGTGGTTGCCATCGGGCGAGTGGCTGCGCCAACAGCCACCCGCCCGGCCTCGCGGATCAAAGACCTCCCAACTCCCGTAGCCGCCGGTCGATCACGTTCGGCGTCTCCTCGGCCGGCAACGCGTAGTTCTCGAGCTGGTGAAAGCGGCTCAAGTACTCCTTGAGCTCCGGCCCGGACGTGATGATCTCGTCGCGACCTGAGTGCTCGAGCAGCAGCGCGAAGTCCTCCTCCCCCTCGGAGAACTCCAGGATCGCGAACGAGCCCGACATCGCCGCGTGGATGCCGGTGGAGAAAGGCATGATCTGGATGGTCACGTGCGGGAGTGCGGCCACTTCCTTGACCCGCTGCAACTGCTTGCGGAGCACGTCGCGGTCACCGATGACGCGGTGCAGCACGGACTCGTCCAGGCAGAAGAAGATCTCGGGGCCGTCCGGCTCGAGCAACCTCTGCCGCTCCATGCGGATCTCGACAGCACGTTCGGCCCGCTCACCCGACATCCCGTAGGTCGTGATCAGATCGCGCGCGTACTCCGGCACCTGGACCAGTCCGGGGATGACGCTGAGCTGGCACTGGCGGATCCGGATCGCGGACGCCTCCAGCTCGACGAACCTCGCGAACTGCTCACTGAACAAGCCCTTGTACTTCTCCATCCACGCCGACTTCGACTGCCGGATCGCCCTGGTCATCCCCACCAGTTCGGCGACACGGGCGTCGTCCCGCACGCCGTAGTGGAACAGGAGCGCCTGCACGTCGGTCACCGAGATCTTGTTCTCCCCCTTTTCAATCCTGATCAGTTTCGAAACGGACCAGTCCATCGCTTCCGCGACAGCCTGCTGACTGAGATCGAGTCCGACCCGCGTCTGCTTCAGCTCTGCGAGCAGGCGCTTCTGCAACACGACCGGACTTTCCTTGCGGGGCAACACCCCTCCTCCCTCAATCTGCTAGGTAGCAGAATGGTAGTGGCCAATTGGAGGGGTTCCACAATGCTTGTCAACCAATTGACCAGTTTCAGAGGGAGAAATAGCAGCCGAAGCGGCGGCTGATCAACTCGCTGACGACTTCTGGGTGACGGCATCACCCGTTCGGCACACTCACGAACGCGCGAGAGCCAGGAAGGCGCGCCACCCGGTGAACGAGACCGCGAGCCACAAGCCGCGGTCCTTGGAGTCCCTGACCCACATCACTCCGATGCCACGAGCGAGTTCAACGCAGCTGGATTCCCCGCTACCGCTGTATGAGCTGCGCTTCCACGTGAGCTCTGCCGCCATCATCGCCCTCCCGGCGCGGTCCCCGACCCGACAAGGCCACACCCGAGACTAGGTCCGGCAAGTTGATCGAGACACCGCCAGAGGTGCGCCGCCCAGTGGACAGAAAGGTGTCAGATCAAGGACACGGCGACAGCGAAAGTTGTTGGTACGACCTGGAATCAGAGCAACGCGAACCGGTCAACGCCGACGCCGCTGATCAGCAACCGCTCCTTGCGGTTGCCGAGCAACCGCTGCGTCCAGTCGGTGAACCCGCCGTCACCGATCTCCTCGCCGTGGAGATAAACCTTGTAGCACAAGCCTTTGTAGTACCCGGTCCGGCGCGACGGGTCGGCGGTCAGCGAGCCGCGCACCACCTCGAACCGGGGATCCAGCACCGTCACGCGGACTTCGACGTCCCCGCAGGCTTCGCGCAGCAACGCGATGTGCTCGGCGAAGTGTTGCCGCTCAAAGGCAAGCGAGCCACGATCACGTCCAGCCGACACCGCGGCGAACAACGTGAAGTGCGCGAACCGCCCGGCTCCTTCGAACACCTGCGCCCGCACCACGCGCTGCACAGCCGCAAGCCGCACGTCATCGGCCGATGACCGCCGACGCACCGCGGCCTCCAACGCCAGGGAGTTCGTCGGATCAGCCGCGACCTCGGTGCCCCGAGTCGTGGACAGCACGTTGTTCTGGTCCAGCTCGGCGACCGCGGAGCACGTCCCCAGCGGCACCACCGGCGAAAGCCCCACCGTGGAGAACGACGGCGGCAGAGCCGACAGCAACCGGTCCTCCGCCGCCCGCAGCACCGCGAATGGAACCGAGGCAGGACCCACGAAGCGGTCGGAACGGTACTGCCGCAACACATCCGGCCCCGACAACGCCCCCGCGCGCCGCCGCGTCAGCGCGAGCAAGAAGGTCGTGAGGTCGCTGCCGGACAACCGCGCGAGCCGGTCCAGCGCGTCCTCCCCGCCCAATGCCCGCAGCACTCGGCTCAGCGCACTCATGCCCACCATGATCCCCGCACCGGCCACTGGTTTTCCGCGAGCGCACCCGGTGATCACCTGGCTACCCTCGAGGGCATGACCGACGCGACGCCGGTGGGCGAACTCTGGGGCCGCCGGGCCGCGCACCGAGCAGCTCTCGGCGCGAAGATGTCCCTGCCCGCCTGGAAGACCGCGATCGAACGCACGAACACCGGTCCCGGCAGCACTCTGCTCGACCTCGGCTGCGGCAGCGGCGAGTTCTGCGCCCTGGCAACGGAAGCGGGCGCGCACGCCACCGGCATCGACGCGTCACATGAAATGATCAAACTGGCCAGGAAGACCGCACCCGCCGCCGAGTTCCACGTGCGCGCGCTCGGGCCGCTGCCTTGGCAGGACGGCACGTTCGACGTCGTCACGGCGTTCAACGCGCTGTTCTTCGCGGACGACCCCGAGGCGGCGTTCGCGGAGGCCGTCCGGGTCAGCAACGACTACGTGGTCGTGTGCGACTGGCACCCGGAGCACCCGAGCGACACCATCACCGTCGGGTGGAGCGTGAAAGGTCCCAGCGGACGCCGGCACGCGAAGACACCGCAACCGCAGGAGAAACTGACGATCGACATTCCGCAGCACTTCCCCGACGAGGCCACGATGCTGCGCGCCTTCCTGAGCACAGGCGGCTACCAGCCGATCATCGAGGCCGATGGCGAAGAAAGTGTGGCGCAGAAGATCAGGGCCGCGACCGAACAGTTCCGCACTCAAGACGGCGGTTATCGGTTCGCGAACAAGTACCTGATGTCGGTCTTCCGCAAGAACCCCAGGAAATGAATCAGGCAGCGGAAAGGATCTCGTAGCCGGCCGAGGTGAGGGCTGCGGGGCCCGGACGGGTGCTGATCAGGCCCGCAGTCCTCAGGCGGAGGCCGGCGAACTGGTCGGCGCAGCACAGGCCGTCGACGAGCAGGGAGCTTCCGGAGATCTCGCAACGGCCGTCGGCGACGGCTCTGAGAACTGCGCGGTCGCGGTGTGTGAGCGATGAGGCGGTCATCTTCTTCTCCTCGCGGTAAAGCGTGTACTTACTAGTACGTCGAAGAAGAAGGGGTCGGTTCGACATCATCGGCAGAGAATTCCGCGCGCACCCCCAGAAGACGTACGGCGCGGCCGTGTTCGAACCGGTCGAGCACGGTCAGCGCGGCGGCCGCGAGATCGTCCGGAGACGACGTCGGCGCAGGTAGCTTCATCAGCCGCACCTTCGTGAAGAAGGGCACGAAGCGCACCTTCACACCCACCCGCACGACCGGCCGCCCCTCAACCCGAACGTCCTCCGCCACCTGGTGGGCCAGACCAACGACCTCGCGCCGGATGTCCTCCATCGACGTGAGGTCCTGCTGGAAGGTCTTCTCGTGCGACCGGGACTTCACCACCCACGGCGTCGCGGACACCACCGGGTCGCCCGCCCCCAGCGCCACGGTCCGGAAGTACGGGCCCATCCGCGGCCCGAACCGGCCGGCCAACGCCTCGACCGGCGCCGACGCCAGGTCTATGACGGTCACGACGCCCAGCTCGGCCAGCTTGCGCTCGGTCTTCGCCCCGATCCCCCACAGCGCGGACGTCGGCCGGTGCCCCATCACCTCGACCCAGTTCTCGCGGGTCAGCTGGAACGTCCCGGCCGGCTTGCCGAACTCGGTCGCGATCTTGGCCCGCAGCTTGTTGTCCCCGATGCCGACCGAGCAGTGCAGACCGGTCGCGGCCAGCACCGCCGCCTGCAACGACCGGGCCAGCTCGAACGGGTCGTCCACCGACGCGCCGACGAACGCCTCGTCCCACCCCATCACCTCGACGACGACCGGGAACGACCGCAGCACGGCCATCACCTCCGCCGACGCCGCCTCGTACAGCCCGTGGTCGACGGGCAGGAACACGGCGTCGGGCAGCTTCTTGAACGCGGTCCGCAACGGCATCCCGGAATGCACGCCGAACTCCCGCGCCTCGTACGACGCCGTGGCGACGACCGCGCGCTCGGTCGGGTCGCCGTTGCCGCCCACCACCACGGGCCTGCCGCGCAACGACGGGTCGCGCAACACCTCGACCGCCGCGATGAACTGGTCGAGGTCCACGTGCAGGACCCAGTCCGCCATGCTGGACAGTATGAAACGGTCGGCGGGGATCCTGCTGTTCAGGCGAACGGACCAGCTAGAGGTGCTGCTGGGGCACATGGGCGGCCCTTTCTGGGCCCGCAAGGACGCCGGCGCGTGGTCGGTGCCGAAGGGCGAGTACACCGAGGACGAGACGCCGGAAGACGCCGCGCGCAGGGAGTTCACCGAGGAGCTCGGACTGCCGGTGCCCGCTGGTGAGCTGATCCCGCTCGGCGAGGCCAAGGGTTCCGGCAAGGTCATCACGGTGTGGGCGCTCGAAGGCGACCTGGACCCGGAGACCGTCACGCCCGGCACGTTCGAAATGGAGTGGCCGCCGAAGTCGGGCCAGAAGAAGGAGTTCCCCGAGGTCGATCGCGTGCAGTGGTTCAGCGTGGAAGAGGCGAGCGCGAAGATCGTCTCCGCGCAACGCCCCTTCCTCGAACGACTCACGGCCAGATGGCCGAGACCCACTCCGGGTGGTCGATGAACGGGTTCCGGTTGTGCTGGTACCTGTCGAAGATCACCTGGTTGCGGCGCTTCTCGAACGCGTCCGGCGGGTCCTGCTGGCTCCACTGCTTGAGCACCGACAGCTTGCCCATGAGCGGAGCTGAGCCGTTGCCGACCGAGTTGTTGAGCTCCAGGTCCGGGCCGCTCTCGTAGCGCACGGCCATGTAGAACAGCATCCGTGCGACGTCGCCCTTGACGGCGTCACGCGGCTCGAACGAGTCGCCGTCCTTGCGGCTCTGCGGAGCCTCGGTGACCGGGCTGCCACCGTTGTCGAAGTCCAGGCTGCCGCGGGCGGCGTTGACGTCCACGTCCTCGGGCTTCAGGTGGTGGATGTCGTTGCCCGGCGTGTCGTTCTCGTCGAAGGGGCCGTGCGACTTGGCCCAGACGTGCTCCCGGTTCCAGTCGGCACTGGTGGCGCCGTGCTGCGCCTTCGACCGCGAAATGCCGCTGTACACCAGGATCACGTTGTTCGAGTTGTTCGGATCCTGGTCGGTGTCCATCAGCGCATCCCAGACCGCCCCGTAGCCGATCACCGTGTGGTTCTTGATGATTCCGTTCAACGCCGACTTCAACGCGGCACCGGACTTGCCGCAGGCCGCCGTGTAGTAGGCCTCGCAGGACGTCGGAGGCGTTGTCGTGGTCGTCGGCGGAGGCGTTGTTGTAGTGGTCGGCGGTGCCGTACCGGCGAACGCGAACGCCGTCGTGGAGATCAGACCGGCGTGTGAGAAGTACGCGCTCAACGTGCCCGTCACGTCGATCTGCTTGCCCAGCAGCGACGGGTTCGACTGCATGCCCCACGACGCGCGGAACGCCGACGGGATCTGCACGTAGACCATGTTCGACGTGCTGGTCTGGGACGCCGAGTCAGCCAGCGCCAGCGCGTAGTCGCTCGGGTAGTTCGAACGCACGACCGTGTTGGTAGCAGTGGGCTGACCCACGACGTATCCCCGAACCGTGTTCGCGGATCCGTTCTGCGTGGCGATCGCCTGGGCAACGGTGAGCGGAACTGCTGCGACAGCGGCGGTCGACCCGTACAGGCCGACCGCCGCCAACAAACCGATGACTAACGCAAGTGGACTCCACCGCGCCATGTGCCCTCCCCGATCGCGTGAATGTTGTGCACACGATCGGTTGAGCCGGTCAACGGATGGTTAACGCTTGATCACGGCACCAGGACGACCTTGCCCGTGGTCCTCTTCGACTCGACGAGCTCGTGCGCCTTCGCGGCGTCCGCGAGCGGCACTGCGTGGTCGATCTGCACCTTGAGCTGCGGCAACGCGGCGAGGTCGGCCCCGGACGCGGAGACGCCCATGAACAACTCGAACCGGATGCCGAGGTCCACGGCTCGGTCAACGTCAAAACCCGGATTGCCCGGAATGATCGACACGAGCACGCCACCGGGCTTCAGGACCTTCGCGGACCGCTCCGCGTAGTCCCCGCCGATCGTGTCCAGCACGACGTCGACCGGCTCGATCGACGTGAAGTCCTCGTGCCGGTAGTCGATGAGCTCGTCCGCGCCGAGCGAACGCAGGAAGTCGTGCTTGGCCGCCGACGCCGTGCCGATCACGTGCGCACCCTGCGCCTTGGCGATCTGCACCGCGACGTGCCCGACCCCACCGGCCGCCGCGTGGATCAACACGCGCTGACCCGCGGCGAGCCCGCCACGACCGACCAGCGCCTGCCACGCGGTCAAAGCCACCATCGGTACCGCGCCCGCCTCCTCGACGGTCAGGTACGACGGCCGCGCCACCAGGTCGGACGCGTTCGCCACGGCGTACTCGGCGTAGCCACCGCCGGTGCCGGGCCAGGTGAGCAGCCCGTGGACCTCGTCACCGGCGGCGAACTCGGTCACTCCCTCACCGAGCTGCTCGACGGTGCCCGCGATGTCCCAGCCCAGCGTGAACGGCGGCTCGCCGAGCGCGGGGTAGCCACCGGCGCGGATGTACGTGTCGACCGGGTTCACGCCGGCCGCACCCACCTTGACCAGCACCTGACCGGCTCCGGGCACCGGCTTCGCGACCTCCGCGACCTCCAGCACGGACGCGGCCCCGACGGTCTTCTGCGTGATGACTCGCATGATGATGATCCCCTTCGATGTTCTCGATGGGCACCATCTTGCAGTTAGCGCCAACTTTTAGAAAGTAGGCACTTCGAGGTAACTAACTCTCTCGGAGGTACAAGTCGCGAAGCAGGGCGACCTCGGCGAGGTGGTGGATCACCTCGCGGTTGATGTGCAACACGAGAGTGGCCATCGGCTCCTCGGCGAACGGCCCCTCGGCCGGACCGACGGCCTTCGAGAGGTCCGCCGTGCGGGCGCCGGCCATCCACGCCTCGTAGGCGTCGTCCAGCTGTTTCAGCGCCTCGTCGGCGGTCTTCGCGTACTGCCACGTCGTGTAGTCGACCGGCGGACCACCGAAGTGCGAGGCAGTGCGCATGTTGAAGACGCCGACGATGATGTGCGCCATCCGCCACGCGATCGTGGTGACCGGCGCGGGCTTGGGCTGCGGGTGCTCGAAGTCGACCGAGCCGACCGGGCGGACGGTCCACGCGTCGGGCACCGGCTTCCAGAAGTACTCGTCGTCGGTCAGGCCGTCGAGCCGCGGCCGCGCCTGGACCCGCCAGTGCCAGTCGAGCTGGTCTGTCAACTGCTTGTTCCAGTCCATGCCGGGAACGGTAAATCCGTTTGCGGACATCCACTGTCCTGGAAACACTCGGCTGGTGGAGATTCGCACCTCGCGCGCCGAGGACGTGGACCAGGTCGAGAAGCTCATCATCTCGCGGATGGACCCCAGTGACGGAGTCGACGCCCGCCTGCTGATGACCGACCCGGACGCGGGCTGCGAGTGGGTCGCGGTCGCCACCGACGGCGAGCGGATCGTCTCCACCGCCACGCTGATGGACGAGACCATGACGCTGGCCGGCCTCGACCTCCCGGCCGGACAGGTCGAACAGGTGGCCACGGACGTCGAGCACGAGGGCAAGGGCCTGGTGCGGCGGCTGATGGGCTGGGCGCACGACAGGTCGGCCGAACGCGGTCACCTGGTCCAGGTGATGATCGGCATCCCGTACTTCTACCGCCAGTTCGGCTACACGTACTCGATCCCGGTCAAGCAGACCAGGCCGCTCGTCACGAAACCCGAACCCGTTGCGGGACACACGATCCGGCGTGCGACCGAAGCTGACATCCCGGTGCTCGAACGACTTCAGCGCGACCCCCAGGAAGACGTGGACCTGCGCATGGGCCACTCCACCCCGTGCTGGCGCTGGCTGATCAACCGCACCGGCTCCACCACCTGGGTCGTCGAGCGCGCCGGCACGCCGGTCGCCGCCGGCCGCAGCACGCCGCCGGAGGAGGGCGACGTGGTGCTGGGCGAGATCGCCGGAGACGACGAAGCGGTCAGAGCGTTGGTGCAGCTGGTGAATCCAGACCAGGTCGTCGAACGGCTGCCGGTGCTGGAGGAGTTCCTGGCACCCCGGCGCCCTGGCCTGGAGCAGTACCTGGTGCGCATCCCGGACGTGCCGAGGCTGTTCGAGCACCTGCGCCCGGTGTTCACGAAACGCCTGCGGGGTCAGGAACCCGCCGACGTGCTGCTCGGCTTCTACCGCACCCACGTCCGCTTCCGCTGGGACGGCACCGGGATCGGTCCGTACGAGTGGGGCGGCACGATGATGGGCCCCGGAGAGGAGGGCGGGGCCGGTATCGCCCCGGACCTCCTCGCTCCGTTGCTGTTCGGCCCGCACGGCATCGACGGGCTGCGCCGGTGGTTCAGCGACGTCTATCCCGGCCCGAAGTTCGACCTGATGAACGCGCTGTTCCCACCGGTCACCAGCGACCTGCTGACGTTCTACCTGCCTTAGGGCAGGCCCCAGAACCGTTTCGTGTTCGCACCGGCCGGAGCGATCACCAGTTCCGGCGACGTACCGCGCGTCTTCACCACCACGTCGTCGTTGCGCGCCAACGTGATCGTCAACGTGCCGTCGGAGTTGGCCTCGAACGGGACCGCCGAACCGTCGAACCGCACGACCTCGAACGGCCCGGCGAGGTTGCCCGGATGCAGCCGCAGAGGCTCACCGGCCACCGACTTCACCCGGATGAACTGGGTCTTGCCCGCCTTCCGCACCGCGCTGACCAGGAACGCACCCTCGGTCCGCACGTTGTGCACGGACACGCTCGCCCACGCCGCCGGCACCGCGGGGAAGACCCGCACGACCCCGCCCCAGCTCTGCACCAGCATGTCGTGCATGGTCTGCGCGCCGGAGAGCGGCGTCTCGATGACCGGCCCGGACTCCTTGTACATCGTGTTGGGCTGTACGTACTTGTCCAGCAACGTGACCAGCTGCCCGCGCGCGCTGTCGCCGTCGCCCAGCAACGCGTACATCGAGCCGGAACCCGTGAAGGTGTAGCCCTGCAACGCACCCGTGAAGCTGAGCCAGTGCTTCATCGACTTCTGCAGAGCGTCGCGGTTGGCTGGGATCGCCGGATCCAAGTTGTGGAGGGGGTAGAACCACAGCAGGTGCGAGTAGTGCCGGTGCGACTTGGTCAGCTTCAGGTCGGCGCCGATCCAGAACCCCTGCGTCGAGTCCTGCGGCGGCTTCACCAGGTTGTCCATGACGTCACGCCACTTGACCAGCAACGGATCCGCGAGCCCGAGCCGGGAGTTGGCCCAGATCAACGTCCTGCAGCCCCAGTGCAGCAGCGCGAGGTCGTAGTTGCAGTCCTTTGTGGACCCGTACTCCGGCGAGAACGTCTTCGGCAGGTGGTAGACGCCCTTCGAGTCCTTGGTCAGGAAGTGCAGGTGGTAGTTGACGGCGCGGCGCAGCAACGGGAACACCTGGTCGCGCAGCACGGCGTCGTCCATCTGGTGACGGTAGGTCAGGAACGCGTTATGCAAGGCCCACAACAGGTTCCCGCACTCGGGATCCCCGTCGGCGCCCGGCTGCGCGACACCGCCCTTGAGGTCCTCCTGAGTCGTGCGGGCGATCCCGGCCGAGTCCGAGCGGTACTGCGACGGCGCGTTCGCCACCAGCGCGTCCCGGCTGCGGTCCAGTGACGCCGAGAGCGAGTCCAGCTCCCAGTGACTCGTGGCGTTGAGGATCCAGTACTCCAGCTGCACGTTGAGGTTCCACCACGTGCCCGGCCACGGCGTCGGCTCAAGCCACGGCCCGCACGTGCCGAGCACCGGGCGGTCGCGCCGGGTCGCGCAGGCGAGTTTGTAGAGCTGGATCCAGTAGAAGCTCTCCAGGCGGGTGTCGGCCACGGACACGAAGCTCTTGGGGTAGAAGGAGTTCCACCACGAACGATGCTCCGCACGGAGCTGGTCATCAGTCAGCACTGAAGCAGTAGTGAGCGTTTCCGACGCAACCGAGTCCGCGTTCTTCGCGGGGAAGGTGTGCGCGACCGTGGCCAGCAACGTACCGGACCGCAGCTGCCACCGGGTCACCGTCTGCCCGCCCGCCACCAGGTCCTGGGTGCAGACGGTGCCGCTGACCTTGGGATCCGGGTTGGTCTTCAACCCGGACGGCGCCGGCTTGAAGTCGAGCCGCGGGCTGCGCGCCTTGTCCGGCACGAACGTCCACTTCACCCGTTCCGCCCCGGAGCGCACCGAGGCCGAGACCAGCAGCACGTCCCTCGACGCGTGCACGAACGCCCGAACGTCCAGCACGCCAACGGAAGTCGTGACCGTGCCGGTCAGTTCCGCGTTCCACAACGAGAGCCGCAGGTCGACGTCCGTGATGTCACCCGCGGTGTCGAACAGGAAGTGGCCGATGGGCAGCCGCGCGTTGCCGAAGTTCGTGCCGCCGGTGCCCTGGTGGTCGCGCACGCGGGAGTCGCCGATCTTGAACGCGAGCCGCTTGCCGACGCGGTACACGGCCGTGCCCAGACCCCCGTTGCCGAGGAACGGGCCCTGGTAGAAGGTCGTCGGCACGGACGCCCACACCGGGTCGAGGCCGCCGAGGTACGACGCCCAGTCGACCCGGTCGTCCAGCCCCCCGGCGGCGGCGGAAGCGGTGGAAACTCTCGAAAGCGCCACGGCACCGGCAGTGCCGGCGAAGAGGGTGCGACGGGAGAACAGCACGACGACTCCATCCTCGAAATCGGGAGGCGGCGGCCGATTCATCGGATGTGTAGTCCTCTGAAGCGTTCCGTGTCAATAAACCGTGTGCTCGGTCTGACCTTGGCGCACGCATGACCTCGGGAGACATCCGATCTAAGTGAGAACGCGCTCGCAGCAGCGTTGAGCGCCGAGTACAGCACCCTCCGGTTGATCCTTTCCCGTTTCGCGGGTGCTCCAGCACCATGAGGGCATGGCCTACGACGTCGCTGCGGTCCGCGCCCACTTCCCCGCGTTGCGCGAGGGTGCCGCGCACTTCGACGGACCCGGCGGCTCGCAGACGCCGGACGTCGTCGGCGACGCGGTCCGCGAAGCCCTGACCTCGGCGATCTCGAACCGCGGCAGCGTCACGGCCTCGGAACGCCGGGCCGAGGAGATCGTCCGGAAAGCCCGCCGCACGATGGGCGAGTTCCTGAACGCGGGCGCCGTCGTGTTCGGCCGCTGCATGACCCAGCTGACCTACGACTTCTCCCGCACGTTGTCGAAGAACTGGCGGCCGGGCGACGAGATCATCGTGACCCGGATCGATCACGACGCGAACATCAGGCCGTGGGTGCAGGCGGCCGAGGCGGCGCGGGCAACGGTCCGTTGGGCGCCGTTCGACCGCACGACCGGTGAGCTGCCCATCGAGGCCGTCACGAACCTGCTGTCCGACCGCACTCGCGTCGTCGCGATCACGGCGGCGTCGAACCTGCTCGGCACCCGCCCGGACGTGGCGGCGATCGCGGCGGCGGCGCACGAGATGGCGGCGTTCGTGTACGTCGACGGCGTGCACTACACACCACACCTGCCGGTGGACATCGAGGCGATGGACGCGGACTTCTTCGTGTGCTCGCCGTACAAGTTCCTCGGCCCGCACATGGGCGTGCTGGCGGCCGCGCCCGAGCTGCTGGAGACGTTGCGGCCGGACAAGCTGCTCCCGTCGGCCAACACCGTGCCGGAACGGTTCGAGCTGGGCACGCTGCCGTACGAGCTGCTCGCGGGAACGACCGCCGCGGTGGAGTTCCTGCGCGGGCTCGAAGGCCTCGAAGAACACGAGTTCGGGCTGCGCGACCAGCTCGAGAACGGGCTGCGCGAGCTCGGCGTGCGGATCTACAGCAAGGCCTCGCAGCGCACCCCGACCGTGCTGTTCTCGGTCGACGGCCTGGAGCCCGCCGAGGTGTACCGCAGGCTCGGCGCCGAGGGCGTCAACGCTCCGGCGGGCCACTTCTACGCCATCGAGTGCTCGCGCTGGCTCGGCCTGGGCGACAAGGGCGCGGTGCGAGCGGGCATCGGCCCGTACACCGACGAGTCCGATGTGGACCGTCTGCTCAAGGCCGTCGCGAAGATCAGATGAACAGCAGCAGGCCGACGTAGGCGAGCCCGATGAACACGCTGATGTTGAGCCTGCGGGTGATGCGTTCACCGTGGTGGTCGGCGATCAGCGAACGAGCGCGCGCCCACATCAGCTTCTCGCCGGCCTGCTTGTCCGGCAGCTGCGGGGTCGTGATCACGTCGCCGTGCGGGCCGAACGCGAGCATGAGCTGAGGCCCGGCGCGGCGGACCCCGTGCAGCTGCGCCCACGGCACGCGGTAGGTCCAGATGCCCGTGTAGAGCATGACGGTGTTGTGGTCGAGGCGGAGCAACGGCTGGAAGCGCGTGACGGCGGACAGCACGCACTGCACGCCGATCAGGCCCAGGATGATCAGCTCCGGGTAGTACTTCAGCGCGATCAGCGCACCGGCCGCGCCGAGCAGCAGCACCACGCCCTCGGTTCGCCTCCGGTCGCCCGGCCACATCGCGTGGGGCAGTTCGACCGGCAGGCCCGCGGTGACCGGCTCGCCCGGCAGGTGTGCACTGTGGACGGTGTGCCGCGGCCGGACCCGGCTCAGCGTGCTGGTGGCCACGACCTCGCCCTCGACCAGCAACGCGACCTGGCCGCCGTGGTGCCACTCGCCCGCGACGAGGACCTCGGCGGGGTCGAGCTGCACCGGCGCGTCCTCCTCGCCCCGCCACACCCGGCCGAACTGCTCGGTGTCGTGGTAGAGCGGCTCCTCCAGCCCGAGGTCGGCGAGCGTGGCCACGGTCGCGATGTCGGTCTTGTGGTACCGCAACAGGATCCGGCGCGGCCCGACCGGATGTGCCTGCAACCTGAGCGCCTTCACCGGCCCGGTCCACAACGCGCGGCGGCGGCGTTCACGGGCCGCGAGCATGATCGCCAGGAACACCGCGGCGCCACCGAGCGTGAGCCACCACGTGACGTCCTCGGGTTCGTTCGCCATCTGCACCCACGAGCCGTCCGCGAGCACCATCACCGCGTCGCCGATCTGGTACGTCTCCGGCGCGAGCGGCTGGAACTTCGCGCGCTGCCTGCCCGGCAGCTCGACCCACACGTCGTAGGTGTCCTTGATGTCGACGACCTCGGCCTCGACCCGGTTCGCCTTCGCGGCGTGCTGCTCGATCTCACCGTTCGTCAGGTCGTACTGCACGAACGTCAGAAAGCCGAACAGGACGAGCAGCACCGCGATGATGCGCAGAACTCCGCGCGGTGGCGGCATGTCCGGCAACGAGACGGCAGCGGCACCCGCGGCAGCGTGCTGGTCCGCGCGCGACCGGAGCGTCCACGCTGCCACGATCGCGCACGCAACCGCGTGCAACCCGAACGCGACGTTGGCCGTCGACGACCCGTCGAGCACGATGTCCAGCGCACCGAACGCGACACCCATCGCACAACCCGTGAGCACACGGCCGAACAACAACAGCAGCGGTGTGGCCAGCAACGGCACCACGGCGAGCGCGAACACGGGGTCCGGCAGACACGGCTGCGCGGCCGTGCACGGGACCTCGTTCGCGCTCACGGCGAAGTAGAAGGCGACGATCCAGCCACCGACCAACCCGACCTTGGTCACCCACCACGGAACCGCGGCCGATTGCCACCGCTGGACGTCCATGACGCGGATCATGACACGACCGTTGCTCCGAACGGTGCGATTCCCCCGCAAAGAAACGGGTATCCGCAGGTCACTTGAACCCGGAGGTGGACATGCTGGCCCTCATCGCCGCAGTCGCGTTCGGTCTCGCCCTGATCCTCGATCTGGCGAAGACCGCGCTCGGTGACGTGATCACCGCCAACACGCTCGTGGTGCTCGGGCTGTTGCTGCTCGCCCTGCACATGGCAGGGATCGGCTCCGGCACCCGTTCGTGGAGCTGGCGCCGTGCCCGCAGGTAGCGAAACCGCAGAAGAGACCGTCGACCGCCCCACCAAGTTGCCCAAGGGCGCCTGGTGGGGCGTTCTCAAACGGACGGTCAAGGAGTTCAACGACGACAACCTCACCGACTGGGCGGCCGCGCTCACCTACTACGCGGTGTTGTCGCTGTTCCCCGGTCTCATCGTGCTGACGTCCGCTCTCGCGCTGTTGGGCGAGACGACGACGCAAGAGCTGCTGAAGTACGTCGACCAGGTCGCACCGGGCCAGGCGGGCGAGCTCATCAAGTCGTCCGTCGAGGAGCTGCAGAAGAGCCAGAGCAGCGCCGGGCTGCTGGGCATCATCGGCGTGCTCACGGCACTGTGGACCGCTTCGGGCTATCTCGGCGCGTTCATGCGCGCGTGCAACGCCGTGTACGACGTGAAAGAGGGCCGGCCGTTCTGGAAGACCGTGCCGATCAGGCTCGCGCTGACGCTGGGCTCGGTGGTGCTGGTGTCGCTCACGCTCGGCGCGCTCGTGCTGACCGGGGACGTCGCGGACACCGTCGGCAACTGGCTGGGACTCGGCGATGCCGTCGTCACCGTGTGGGACATCGCCAAGTGGCCGGTGATCCTGCTGCTCGTGTCGCTCGCGTTCGCGGTGCTCTACTGGGCGGCGCCGAACGTGCGGCAACCGGGCTTCAGCTGGATCACGCCCGGCAGCCTGCTCGCGATCGTGCTGTGGGCGCTGGCGACCGTCGGCTTCGCGGTCTACGTGGCGAACTTCGCGTCCTACAACAAGACCTACGGCTCGCTCGGCGGCGTCATCGTCTTCCTGGTGTGGCTGTGGATCTCGAACATCGCCGTGCTGCTCGGCGCCGAGTTCGACGCGGAGCTGGAACGGGGCCGCCGCATGACCGAGGGCGAACAGGACCCCTCAGCCGAGCCGCGTGATCTCCCCGGGTAGCTCGGCCTTGACCGCCGTCCACACGCCGTCCGGTCCCGGTTCGACGCGCTCGCTCGTGTCACCGGGCACGAGCACCCACAGCTGGTCCTGCTTGGACAGCCACACCACCCCGATGCCGTCCGCGCGCGAGCTCGTGGCGTACTCGTAGGACTTGCGGAACACCTCACCGCCGTTGCGATCGGTCACCTTCACCTCGCTCGCGCTCTCGGCGTGCGCGACGAACTTGCCGCTGGGCGACGTCTTCGGTGCGCCGGGCCGGGCGAACCTGTCCTCCCGGTCGCTGCCGCAGCCAGCGACCAGGACGAGCGCGAGCACCGCGGCCAGGATTCTCATGACAACTCGAAGACGGGATAGTCACCGGCGCGGGCCAGCAGCTTGTCCTGCGGGGTCGAGGCGTCCATGCCGGGGAAGAACTGCTTCACCTGACCGTGCCAGCGCTGCAGGTAGGCCTGCATGATCACCGGCTTGGCCTCGTCCGGCAGCTCGACGGCGGTGAACGACTCGACCGCACGGCCGCGGCGCAGCTCGCCGGTGCCGACGACGCGCAGGTTGCGGACCCATGACGTGACGCCGCGCGGGGCGAGCAGGTAGCGGGTGCCGTTCAGCTCCAGCAGGTTCACCGGGGCGCTGTACACCTTGCCGCTCTTGCGGCCTCGCACGAACAGGGTGCGCATGCTCCTGGGCCCGAGCCCGAGCTTCACCAGCCTGCCCACGAGCCTGTTCGCGACCTGCTCGAACCCGGTGGGGCGACTATTGCCGTGCGTCATGGGGCTCAAGGTAGCTAGCGTGATCGTCCGTGTGGACCGTTCTCGAAGAGTTTTACGACTCTGTGCCCCGACCGGGATCTCGCGTTGAGGAACACGGCGAGCTGGTGCTGTTCCTCCAGGCGGGCGACGGCTATCCGTACTACGCGCGGCCGCGGTTCCCCGGTGGCCGTCCGACGGTCGCGGACGTGCTGAAGATGCGCGCACGGCAGCGTGAGCTCGACGTGCCCGAAGCGCTGGAGTGGGTGCACGAGACCACACCGGACCTCCTCGACGCGGCTGTCGCGGCGGGCTTGGAGGTGCTCCAAGCCCCGCTGATGGTGCTCGACCCGGACGAGCTGCCCGCACCGCACCCGCACGTGCGGGTGCTCGACACGCGCCCGGTCGAGGTGTCGGTCGTGGCCCAGCTGGCGTTCTCGTCGCCGGGCACGTCCCCTGGTGAGGTCGGCACGGCCGAACGAGACGCCGAACTGCGGAACGCGACCCCGATCGCCACCCGGCACCGGCACGCGGTTGCCGACCTGCCAGGCGAGGGCGTGCTGGCGGTGGGCACTGCGCAACGGGCGGGTGGCGTCGTCGAGATCGCGGGAATCGGCACGTTGCCGGCGGCACGGCGACGTGGCCTCGGTGGTGCGGTCACGGCGGAACTGGCGCGGGACGCTCTTCAACGAGGCGCGGAGCTGGTGTTCCTGTCGGCCGGAAGCCTCGACATCGCTCGTGTTTACGAGCGGGTCGGGTTCAGGCGTGTCGGAACGGCCTGCATCGCCTCACCAGTCGGGTGAGTTCAGATCGCCACTGCGAGGCATCGGCACTCGAAACAAACAGGCGACGCACGGCATTCCGGACGGCTGGGTGAGCAGTTCGGCCTCACCGCGGTGGATGAGCTCGCCGCAATAGGCGGTGAGTGCGAGAGGCGTGCGGTCGTCATCGGGCATGGGTACGAGGTGGCACGTGCGTTGTGTCTCGCCTACGACACCCGCACGCTTGCGGACCAGCAACACGGGCATGCGCGCTTCCGTTTCTTGAATGCTCATGCCTTCACCTCGGCGTCGTCCACCACACACACGACGGCGTGCGTGGTCGCGTAGAACTTGAGCCGGTAGGGGCCCGAGTTCCGCTCTGCAATTGCCGCGCAGAACTTGTCGGCGCTGACCTCTTCCGATCGCGGCGTTCGTTCGGCTAGGTCGATCACACCTAGATCGTGCGGCGTGTAACAGGAAATGGGGAGGGTTACATACGATTTACGGGTGGCGTATGCGGAACTCGCATACTCACCTGAGCTGCGTGACTTCGGCGGCGAGCTCGGCGATGGCCGGCGTCTCGTGCCACGGGTCGAGCCGGTCCAGCTCGTTCACGATCAGCTGTGACCCGGTCGCCCTGGCCAGGTCGAGCGCCGCGAACCCGAGGTCGACGGCCTGTTCGACATCCCCGTTGGCGGCGTGCGCGTAAGCGAGCCTGGCCGTGTGCACGCCCTGCTCCCACTGGCAGATGCCGCCCCACCTCGGCATGAGGTCCGTGTACGTGGTGATGGCCCGGCGATGGTCGGCGAGGTCGACCATGCTCGCGGCGCGTTGCATCGACACGTGCAGGTCGGTGAAGCAGTAGCCGATGGAGTACTCGTCGCTCTGCGGCCGTGCGGCGCTCAGCACCAACGACCGCGCGAGGTCGAACCGCGGCATGCACGCGTCCTGTCCCGCACGCGCGAGACCTCGTGCTTCCTGCCGCAACGCCATCGCGCGCACGAGCGGGCTCAGCCCCGTCTCACGCTGGGCGGCGCGCGCCAGGCCGATGACGCGGTCGTCGTCGCCGTCGACCTCGGCGAGCTGACTCATCCGCACGTAGCAGTACGCGACGACATCCCGGTCGTCCGCGGCTTGGCCCTGCTCCAAGGCCCGGGACGTCCACAGGCCCGCGCCCCGCAGGTCGCCGATCTCCTCGTGCAGCCAGCCGTAGAACTCCGCGTACATCGCGCCCGTGCCGAGTAAACGGCGCCGTACGTCGCCACGCGCGTTGCGGCGCAGCACGTCGATGAAGTCGTACATGTTGCGGACGGCGGGCATCAGCGCGCCGGTGCCACGCCAGTTGTGCGCGTCGTTGACGATCCTCCTCAGCACGAGGAGCTGGCTCACGGCGTCGTTGGTCATCACGCCGTTGCCGTCGGTCGTGCCGAAGACAGCGGAGGCGCACAACGCCATCAACGCCTTGCCCTCCATGCCCACGACCAGGTCTTTCGCCACCCCGTCGAGCCCCACGGCGCCGAGGCTTCTGGCTTCACCCGACCGCATCGGCACCGTGCGGTCGGTCAGTCCGAGCAGATGGGCGGGGATGCCGAGCAGCCGTTGCAACGTCCTGAGCACGCGCATGTCGTAGGCGATGTTGCTGCCGGCCTCCAGGCGCGAGATCGCCGACTGGGAGAACCCCGCCAGCGTCCCCAGCTCGTCCTGGCGCAGGCCGTGCGCCTTGCGGGCGATCGCGACCACGGCGCCGGGCGACTCCGCGGCGACCGCGTCCCGCACGTCCTTCGACTCCCAGATCGCGGGCGGCAGCATGGGCAGCGGCCCGTCCGGGACGACGACGGCGTTCTTAGCCGGTGTGCTCAACCTCAACGCCTCCTGCATCAGCTCGCATGGTGGCAGCGGGTTCAGGCTCGCATCGACCGCCATCCGGGCTAGCCGCCTGGATCATGCCCGGCCGAACGATTTCGTGCTCGCCTGTATCTCAAATGGATCCCGAAGAACCCTCACACAACACGTTCCCGGGATGAAAAAGGTTCGAAACGGCTACCCTGCGCGCGTGATCAAGGACTTCGGGGCCGGTGTCTCTCTGCTGCTGCGCGGGTTCAGGCTGGTGTTCAGCTCGCCCAAGCGCGTGCTCGTCGGGGCGCTGCCCGCGGTCATCACGGTTGTTCTGATGATCACCGGCTGGGTGTTGCTGTTCGCCTACATCGACTCGATCGCGGGCTGGCTCACCGGGTTCGCCGCCTCGTGGAGCGAGAGCTCGCGCAAGGTCATGGAGATAGCCGTCGGCATCTCGGTCATGGCGGCGGTCCTCGGCCTGAGCGTGCTGCTGTTCACCGCCATCACGCTGATGATCGGCGGCCCGTTCTACGAGTACATCGCCGAAGAGGTCGAGGACGAGCTCGGCGGTGTGCCGGGCGCGGAGCAGGTCGGCTTCTGGCGCGGGTTCGTGGTGGGGCTGCGCGGCACGATCCTGCTGGTCGGCGTGTCGATCCTGTTCGCGATCCCCCTGTTCATCTGCGGGTTCATCCCGGTCATCGGGCAGACCGCGGTGCCGGTGCTCGCCGTGTGCATCAACGGGTACCTGCTCGGCATCGAACTGACCGGCATCCCGTTCACGCGCCGCGGCAAGTCGTTCAAGGAGCGCAGGAGGCTGCTCGCGACGCGCCGTTCGATGGTGCTCGGGTTCGCCGTGCCCGCCTACCTGCTCTGTCTGATCCCGCTGGCCGCGCTGATCGTGATCCCGGCGGCGATGGCAGGCGGCACGGTGTTGTCGCACCGCCTGCTCAACGGAGACCGCGCTACCGCGTAGAGCTATTGGATGAAGGGCAGCCAGGCCTGCTGTGCCAAGCCGTTGCGCGCGTTGATCTGCACGCCCGACTGCGAGACCGACCACAGCTGGTCGCCGATCACCATGGTGCGCCGGGCACCGCCGTAGTTCTGGCTCTGCGGTTCGACGATCCTGCCGGTCTCCCTGATCTGGTTGCCGTCGACTTTCAGCACCAGTGAAGAGGCCTCGTAGTTCGTCTGGTACTGCGCCACCGGGATGACGAGCGTGCCGTCCTGGGGCCAGAACAGGAACGCGTGCGGGTCGAACTGCGCTTCGGAGTTGGAGTCCGGCAGGTGGTACTGCGCGAGCCGTTGCGGTGCCGCGGGGTTGCTCACGTCGAACAGCGACACCTGCGTGCCGGTGACGCGGCCCTGGTCCGTCGCCTCCTGGCCGACACCGATCAGCTTGCCGTCCCCCGCGGGGTGCAGGTAGGCGGAGAAGCCGTTGATCTTCAGCTCGCCGGTCACCTTGGGCTGCTTGGGATCGCTCAGGTCCAGCGTGTAGAGCGGGTCGGTCTGCCGGAACGTGACGACGTAGCCCATCTTGCCGATGAACCGCACGCTGTAGATGCGCTCGCCCTTGCCGAGCCCGCCGATCTGGCCTTCCTTGACCAGCTGGGTTCCGTTGCGGCGCAACGTCGTGACGAGGCTTTCCGTTGGCGCGGCCGGAGATTGCTGCGGAACGACGTCGGTGGGCATGCGCCAGCAGCACGGTGCCTGAGTGCCCGTCGTGGTGGCGACACGCAGGACACCGTCGTGTTCGGACAGTGAGTACTGGTTGAGCAGCGAGCCGTTCACGTCACCGGACGCGATGTGTTTCGGCGGTCCGGCCTGGCTGATGTCGAACTGGTGGATCGCGGTGGTGACCGGACGCTGCACCGGTGAGCCGTTGTGGAGCTGCGGCATCAGGCGGTGGTCGTCGGCGACGTAGAGGCTGCGGTCGGTGCCGTAGACCGTGTCGCCGTCGGCCACGATCGAGACCGGCTGCCCGGTGCCGAGCTGGCCGGACAGCTCGAACGTGAGGACGGTCAGCATCGACGCGCCGGAGTGCACGACCGGGTGGCTGACGTTCGCGCAGTCGACCAGGCTGCCGCTGCTCCTGGCCCCGTTCTGGTCCAGCTCGTAGCGCGGCAGCCAGGAGGTGATCGGCTCGCTCTGCAGGATCTCCTTGTTGCGGCGCAGGGATCCCGCTTCGTTCGTCGAGTCGTTCGGGTACACCCACGGCAGGCGCGGCTGCGAGCGGACGACGACGCGGGCGGTGCCGCCGATCTGGCGGGCGTCGAGGTAGAAGCCGTCGGTCTTGAGGCTGGCGATCTGCTTGAACGCCTTGAGATCCACCAGGATCAGCTCGGTGCCGGACTCCGGCGCGAACGACGGGCGGTCCGGCACCCGCTTCTCCATGATCTGCGCGGGGCTGTTCGCGATGACGAGCGCGCGGTCGCCCGCGACGAGCAGCTGGCTGGCGTAGCGTTCCCCGAGATCGACCGTGCCCGTGATGCTCTTGCTCGCGACGTCGACCACGCGCAGCTTGCCGTCGGTGATGGAGAGGACGCGTTTTCCGTCCGTCTTCACGATGTCCGGCTCGTCGACGCCCTGTTCGTGGACGTTCGTCGTCGAGTGGTCCTGCTGCTGCGCGGGTGGCGTGGCGGCCCTCGCGTCAGGGACGGCCTTCTCCTGTGCGACACCCGCGCTGTTGCTCGCGTCTCCCACGGCGAAGACCTCCGTACGGCCTCCGATGCCGTACGGGCTGACGTACGGCGCCATGGCGTTGCGCAGTTCGGTCAGTGCGTGGTCGCAGCTGTCGAAAGCGACGAGACGCACCGGCCCGTAGTCCACGATCGGTGGTGGTGCGAGGGTTTCGTCCCGCACCGCGGAGCTCACGCACACTCCGGCGATTGCCAGCGCGGCGGCGCCGGCCAACAGCTTTCTGCCGTTCATGCCATGAGGACGGAAGCGGGGCCGGAAAGGGTTGCCCGTGTTTCGGCAACCCTTTCCGGAGTTCCCTACAGCTGTGCCTGGATCTGCGCCGCGTAGGTGGCGACGCGGGTGTAGACGCCGGGATAGCCGGCGTCCGCGCAACCCTCACCCCACGACGTGATGCCGATCAGCTTGCCGCCGGCCACGAGCGGGCCGCCGGAGTCGCCCTGGCAGGTGTCGGTGCCGCCCTGGGCGTACCCGGCGCACACCATGGCCGTCGCGATGAAGTCGCTGCCGTACGAGCTGGCGCAGCTGGAGTTGCTGGTCAGCGGCACGGTGGCCTTGAGCAGGTAGCGCGAGGCACTGCCGCCGGAGCTCGTCGTGCCCCAGCCGAGGATCGTCGAGCTGGTGCCGGCGGTGTACAACGCGCTGTCCGCGCTCGTCGCGAACTTGATCGGGGTCTGCGACAGGTTGCGGTCGAGGGTGAGCACCGAGACGTCGTAGCCGCGGGTGGCGTCGGTGTAGCTGGGGTGGATCCAGATCTTCGTGACGCGAGCGGTGGTGCCGGCGGTGGAGTTCTTGTCGTCCCGGCCGGCGACGACGCGGACCGCCGAGGCCGAGTCGCCCTCGGTGCAGTGCGCGGCGGTGACGACCTTGTTGGGAGCCACGAGAGTGCCGCCGCAGTACTGGAAGCCGCTGCTCGTGGCGAGGTACACCACCCACGGGTAGGTGGACGTGCTCGCGCGCGTGCCGCCGACGATCTGTACGCCGACATCGCCGTCGGCGGTGGGGGTCGGAGCTGCTTCGGCCACGCTGACGCACGCCATCGACAGCGTCGCCGCCGCCAATGCCGTGCCGAGCAGTGACCGGAGGCGGTGCAGGGTTGCCGCCATGATCATCTCCTTCTTCTGTTGTGACTCCCGTTGCAGGGACGGGAGTTCGTCCAGGATCGACACTGCTTTACGAGACGGGCAAGGGCCGGTCTTCGTAGGCCATTCGGCCGTGCTCGTGCGCGCGTGATTGGATCGAGCGCGAACAATCCCGTTCCGAGAGGAAGTTGTCATGGCCCCCACGAAGCCTGAGGTCGACCCGCACGACGGCCCGGCGCCCGCGGACCTGCTGATCGAGGACATCACCGTCGGCGAGGGCGCGGAGGCCACGGCCGGGCAGTTCGTGTCCGTGCACTACGTCGGCGTCTCGCACTCGACCGGTGAGCAGTTCGACGCGTCCTGGGACCGGGGCGAGGCGTTCCAGTTCCCGCTCGGTGGCGGCCGCGTCATCCAGGGCTGGGACCAGGGCGTCCAGGGCATGAAGGTCGGTGGCCGCCGCAAGCTGGTCATCCCGCCGCACCTGGGCTACGGCGCGCGCGGTGCCGGTGGCGTGATCAAGCCGAACGAGACGCTGATCTTCGTCGTCGACCTCCTCGGCGTGAACTGAACGACTGACCCTGGCGGCGTTCCACTGGTCCACTCAGTGGAACGCCGCTGGTCTGTGCGGTCGATTTGCCGCGCGGGTGGAACTGGATCACGTCCGCCTGCGTCATTCTTTGAGTCCGCTGCCGCTTTTGGAGGGATTTTTCGGTGCCCGAGGACATCGCCGGGTCGGAGCAGATGCTCGCGAACTGGAACCAGAGCATCCAGGAACGCGCCGCGCGCTACCAGGAGATGGCGACGCGCGTGCAGGGCATGACGATCTCCGAGCGGTCGTCCGACGGGTCCGTCGAGCTCACCATCGGCTCCAACGGCATCCTGCAGAACCTGGTGATCAACGAGTCTGCTGCCGGCAAGCGCATGTCCGAGGTCAGCGGCGAGATCATGAAGCTGTTGCAGCGCGCGCAGTCGAAGATCCCGGCTCTGCTGCAGGAGGCGATGGCCGAGACCATCGGCACGCAGGACGAGACGGCCAACGTGTTGTTCGACGAGGCCAAGAAGAACTTCCCGGCGCCGCCGCCGGAGGACGGGTTCGCGCGTCCGGCGTTCGAGGCGAACGAGATCAACTTCCGGGTGGAGGACGACGCTCCGCCACCTGCACGGCCTGCCGCACCGCCCGCGCGTCGTCGCCCGCCGTCGGATGACGACGACGACTTCGGCGGCGAGTCCGTGCTCAGCTGATCTTTCCACTGTCCGAACTTGAGGGGGTTCGATGACTGCCGGTGGTTTCAACGTCACCTCGGACGTGCTGGAAGCGCACGCCAAGGCCCTGGAGGGCCTGCACGGGCGGTTGCAGGGGGCAGTGGACGCGGCGAACACCGTGTCGATGCCGACCGACGCGTACGGGATCATCTGCCAGCCGTTCCGGATGCTGCTCGACCCCGTTGAGAACTGGGGTCTGAACGCGCTGAAGGGCGCCGCCGAGGCGATGGACGCCACCGCCAAGAAGGTCACCGAGACCGCGAAGCACTACCAGGCCGTCGAGGACCAGATCGCTCAGACCATGAAGGGCTTCTGATGTCGACGCCGAACCCGTTGGTGGCCAAGGCTCCCGCGGAACCCTCCGGTTTCTTCAACGCCGGCACCGGTGACAACGGCTGGGCGACGGGCTTCTCGATCGCCGACTCCGCCGTCGACGCCTACAAGGGCATCTCCGAGGGCAGCTGGATCGAGGGCGGCCTCGGCGTGGTCGGTCTCGTCGCCGACGCCGCCTCGATGGCGATCGACCCGTTCGGCACGCTTCTGTCGTCTGCTGCTTCTTTTTTGATGGAGCACATGCAGCCGTTGAAGGAGGCGCTGGACTGGCTGGCGGGCGACCCGCCGGTGATCCAGTCGTACTCCACGACGTGGGGCAACGTCTCGCAGGAGATGGGCAAGATCGCGGCCGACTACAAGGCCGCGGTCGACCAGACCGCGTCGTGGACCGGTGCGGCCGGGGACGCCTATCGCAAGGCCGCCGGTGAGCAGCTCGACGCCTTGTCCGGCGCGGCTTCCACCGCCGGCTCGGTCGGCACCGTCGTCGGTGTGATGGGCATGGTCGTCGGGTTCGTGCGCGAGATGGTGCGCGACCTGATCGCCGACCTGGTGGCGAAGCTGATCACGTGGGTTCTCGAAGCTGTCTTCACGCTGGGCTTCGGCACGCCGGTGATCGTGGCGCAGGCCGTCACCGCGATCTCCAAGTGGGCGACGCGGATCGGTGAGCTCATCCAGAAGCTCATCAAGACCATCAAGAAGGTCTCGCCGCTGCTGGGTCGTCTGGTCGAGATCTTCACGAAGATCATGAAGGTCGTCGGCAAGCTGGTCGGCAAGGTGACCGGGCTCGACGTGATCTCCACGAAGTCCATCAAGCCTGGCGGGTTCTTCCAGCGGGGCGGCACCCCGGATCTCTCGCCTTCCGGTGGACACGGTTCGCCTTCGTCGTCGCCTGACTCCTCGCCTTCGTCGCCGCACTCTCCGGACAGCTCGCCTTCCTCACCGTCCTCTCCGGACAGTTCGCCGTCTTCGCCTTCTTCATCGTCCACACCGGACAGTTCGCCCTCGTCTTCTTCGCCTTCAACGTCCTCGCCGTCGTCGTCCTCTCCGTCGTCGACGCCCGACGCCCCTTCGCGAGCCCCGGACAGCTCGTCCCCGTCGTCGGCTCCGAGCCCGTCGCGCACGCCCGACAGCCCGTCGACGCCGGACACCCCGTCCCGAGCCCCGGACAGCTCATCCCCGGACGCCCCGTCGCGCACCCCGGACAGCTCTCCGTCACGCACCCCGGACAGCTCTCCGTCGAGCCCCAGCACCGCGTCCACGCCGAGCACCCCGCACACCTCGTCCACCCCGGACGCGCCGGCCCCGACCCGCAACACGGGCCAGACCGTCTCGTCCTCGGTGGCGCCGCCGATCGACGCCCCGACCCGCGCCGACGCCCCGCACGCCCCGTCACGCACCCCGGACAGCAGCTCCCCCTCGACGCCCACCCAGGCGGCCCCAACGAGCGGCGGCACCCCGAACGCGGGCGGCAACGCCCCGTCCGCCCCCGCCGCCTCCCGCCCGTCGACCGGCGGCCAGGGCTGGACCGGCACCCCGGGCAGCCGAGGCGACCTGGGCTCGAGCGCCCCCGCCCCCCGTTCCCCGGACATGTCGACGTCGGCCTCCCGAGCAGACGCCCCGTCGCGCCCCGCACCGTCGATGCCCTCGACGCCCAGCGCGCCTTCGAGCGGACTCCCCTCAGGCAGCGCCCCGTCCGGTGGCTTCCCGTCTGGCGGCGCCCCGCACGCCCCGTCCGCAGGCGCACCCTCAGCCGGCACGCCACACGGCCCGTCAGCAGGAGGCCCGTCAGCAGGCGGCCCGTCCGCGGGTGCACCAAACGCACCCCGCCCCGACGCAACGCCCCCGAGCCGCGCCACGTCCCCCTCCGCCGCGGCGGCCCCACACGCCCCGACGGCACCGTCCACCCCGAACATGCCGCCGGCAGGCGCCCCGTCAATGGGCGGCGCCCCGAACGCGCCCTCGGCAGGCACACCGCACGCCCCGTCGTCAGGCGCCCCGAACGCCCCGATGCGCCCGCAGCCCTCAACGGCCCCAAGCGCACCCCACACCCCGAACTCTCCCGCGGCCCCATCGGCCCGCACCGACGCCCCATCACGCACCCCCAACGCCCCAAGCACGCCGTCGTCGCACAGCGGCCCCAACGCCCCGTCGCGCCCGGACGCCCCCATGCGTCCCAACACGCCCAACGGCGCCCCCAACGCCCCGCACACCGGCCCCTCCGCCCCGTCGCGTCCAGACGCACCACACGGCGGCCCCTCCGCGCCATCGCGACCCGACGCACCACACGGCGGCCCCTCCGCGCCATCGCGACCCGACGCGCCCAACGCACCCTCACGTCCCGACGCACCCCACAGCGGTCCGTCCGCGCCGTCACGTCCCGACGCACCGCACAGCGGCCCGTCCGCGCCGTCACGTCCCGACGCACCGCACAACGGTCCATCCGCACCATCGCGACCCGACGCGCCTCACAACGGTCCATCCGCACCGTCACGTCCAGACGCACCACACGGTGGCCCCTCGGCCCCCTCACGTCCCGACGCACCACACGGCGGCCCGAACGCGCCCTCCCGGCCTGACGCGCCCAACGCACCGTCCCGCCCGGACGCACCGCACAGCAGCACGACGCCGTCCTCACGGACCGACGCACCCCACAGCCCCAACGCGCCGTCACGTCCCGATGCACCGCACAGCGGCCCGTCCGCGCCGTCGCGACCTGACAGGCCGAACGCTCCCCACGCACCAAACGCTCCGCACGGTGGCCCCAACGCACCGCATTCCCCCAACGCTCCACACGGCGGCCCGAACGCGCCCACCCACCGTCCGGACGCACCCCACGGCGGCCCGAACCGTCCCGACGCACCGAACCGTCCCGACGCACCGAACCGTCCCGACGCACCGCACCGTCCCGACGCACCGCACCGTCCCGACGCACCGCACCGCCCGGACGGTCCCGGCAGCCGGCCGGACGGCTCACGACCGGACGGTTCCCGGCCCCCCGGCTCCCGTCCCGACGGCACCCGCCCAGACGCGTCCCGTCCCCACAGCCCGGACAACCCGCGCACCCCGGACGGCCCGCGTTCCCGCGGCACCGACACCGCCGAAGCCCCGCACCGCGCTCCGGACTCCACCCACCCGGAAGCCGCGACCCCGCACCGTCCTGACGCGGACGCACCGCACCACGGTCCGGACGCCGACAAACCGCACACCGACACGCCGGACAAGCCCCACGACGCGGACCGGCCCCACGACGCCGACAAGCCCCACAACGCGGACAAGCCCCACGACGGCGACAACCCCGACGGCCCGAACAGCCACGACCCGGACGCCCCGCCCGCCGACCGGCCCACCCCGGACGAGGCACACGCGAGGCACGCCGAGACGACGCCGGCCGGCGTCAGCCACCACGGCGGCGACACGGACATGGGCGACCTCCCCCACCGGGTCCCCAACGACCCGCGCTACTTCACCGCGGACGTCCACATCACCCCGGACGGCAGGGCGCGCATCGGCGGCCACGACTACACGCCCGCCGAGTACGCGGACATGTTGCGCCGCGCGGGTTACGACGGCAGCAGGCCCGTCCGCCTGATCGGGTGCGACGCCGCCAGCAACGACTTCGCGAAGCAGCTGTCCAAGCACCTCGACGCCCCGGTCCTGGCACCCACCAAGCCGGCTTGGACGGACGCCAACGGCCGCGTCTTCACGAGCGACCCCGAGATCCGCGCGGACGGCACCCGCCAGCCCAAGATCCCGCCGAACGGCGAGTGGGAGACCCACCACCCGGACGGCTCGACGACCAAGACCGGCGACGACGGTTTCGCCCCCGGCACGCACGACAAGGACAAGGACCTCGACCCGAGCGACGCCAAGGACCGCGGCAGCGGCCGGCACATCGATCCCGAGCCGGTGGAGATCGAGACGCGGCAGCCCAAGGCGTCGATGGAGGAGAAGGTCAACGACCCGGACTACCGCAAGAAGTACTACGACGAGCCGGACTCGGAAGGCCGCGTCAAGCGCAAGGACCAGGACGTCAAGGACGCCAACGGCGACCCGGTCCCGCCCGTGCGCAAGCAGGGCGAGAACTACGTCCTGTCCGACGACCAGACGCCGATCCCGCCGGACTACCACAAGGGCAAGGTGGACAGCTCCCGCGGCGACGACGTCGCCCCGGAGCTGAAGCGCGAGAACCAGGACCTCGTCGACGAACGCCGGTCGGAGAACCAGAAGCAGCAGAGCTCCGCCGACGGTTCACCGGAGGAGAAGGCGGCTCAGGCACGTCTCACCAAGCTCGGCGAGGAGCTCGGCGACCGCGCGGGCATGCACTCGACGCCCGAGATCTACCCCGGTCCGCCGCCGCCCAGCCGCCTCGACCCCGGACTGCCGGGCAGCGGCCGGTTCGACCAGGTGTGGGAGACCGCCGACGGCAGGCTCGTCGTGGTCGAGGCGAAGGGCCCGAGCGCCGACCTGGGCAAGGCGCTGAACGGCGACAACGTGCTCGTCAAGCAGGGCCACGACACGTACTTCGACAAGATCGCCAGGGAGATGGAGAACCGCGAGCTCACTCCCAAGGCGGAGAAGAAGATGCGCGCCGATCTCGAAGCGCAGGGCATGAGCAAGACGGACGTGGACAAGGCCGTCGACGACCTCAAGGCCGCCTACCTGCGGGAGAACGAGCTGGGCGAGCGCCTGCGCCTCGCCGCCGCCGATCCGAACCACCCCGGCGTGGAGTACGTTGTGACGCACGCCAAGGTCAAGGAGATGAGCGTCGACGACTATCTGCAGAAGTACCACGCAGATGACGTCAAGGACCTGACGCCGGAGCAGCTCGACGCGTTCAAGCGCGAGCACGGGTTCTCCGACAAGTACCCAGACGGACGTGTGGACGTCTACGACGGCTACGAAACGAAGCACTTCAAGATGAAGTGGCAGGCGAAACCCGAGGAGTGAGCACCAGGTGATCGAGGTCAGCCGACACGAGGTCGATCCGGAGTGGTCGGCCCGGAGCCTGACGAAGATCGAACGTCGGATCGAGGAGACGGTCGAGGCCCTTCCGAGCAGCCGCACCACCGCGCTGAGCGGTCTGATGATGGACGCGCTCAGCCACCTCGGGCACCGCTGCGCCGTCGATCCGCTGGGCAGCAACGGCGACACGTGGGACAGCCTGTGCTTCGCCGCCGAGGTCGGCGACGCGATCTTCGCCGTGGCCACGGCCGAGGAAGGCGCGACGGTCGAGATCACGTTGAAGGGCAAGCAGATCCCGGTCACCGCGACCGGCCCCGTGTACTTCGCGTCCGGCGGCACCTGGCTCACCACGAACTACCTCACGGCCGTCGCCAGGGACGTCGCGAAGACGCAGCGGCTGAGCGAGGTGCCGCTCGACGTGCTGCGCACCTCCGGGAGCGAGGAACCCGAGTACGTCTTCCTCATGGTCGACATGTTCCAGAAGTTCAACCTCCAGCAGCACGGCGTCCACGAAGCCCTCAACGCCGCGCTGAAGGCCACCGACCCGAACGAGGTCGACCCGATCCACCGCGAACACGTGCGCGTCGTGGCGTTCCCGCAGCTGAACATGTTCCACAACATCATCAACGCCGGCCGCGAGGAGCAGTTCAACCAGTCGCTCGCGGAAGCACTGGAGCTGTTCAAGGAGTTCTGGTCCAGCGAGGAGAACGAGGAGTCCCCGAACGGGTACGTCGCGATCGGGCCTCTCGGGCTGGCGAGCGTGGCCCACGACGCCGGTATCCCGATCGAGGTCGAGTCGGAGTACCTGCCTCGCTACCTGTACAACGGCTCCTGGACTCGTGAAGGGCTCTGATCGGCGATGGTGACCAGGGTGACCAGGGTGACCAGGCACCGGCTTCAGGTCCCGAGCACCGAGGGCGTCGACGCCAGGATCGCGAACACCGTCGAGCAGAGCGTGGCGGAGCTCGAGACCGATCCGCGCGTGTTCAACCGGCTCCTGTCGGCGCTGCAGCGGCTGATGGGCTGGCGCTGCTACCTGGACCCGGCCGCGAACGAGGTCGAGTCGTGGGAAGCCACCGTGATGGCGATGCAGGCGGCGAACGCGATCTTCGAGATCGCCAGAGCCGACCAGGGCGAGGTCAGTGTCCTGGTCGGTGAGAAGACCGTCACCGTCCCAGCAGGGTCGACGCGCGACATCGCCCACGCCGGCAACTGGGTCACCGCCTGCTACCTCGCCGTGATCTGCCGCGAGCAGGACCGGCTGAAGATGCTCGCCGAGACGCCGATCGACCTGCTGCGCGCGTCGGGTGCCGACTTCGACGAGTACATCTACGCCTGGGTCGACACCCTGCAGACCTACTGGCGGGGAGGGCCCGGCATCGGGGCCAAGCTCCAGGCCGCCGTCGAGGGCACCGATCCGGAAGTCGCCGAGGTGTCGGCCAACCTGATGCTCAGGGTGCTGTACCCGCCGATCAACCTCTTCCACCGGTTCCTCGAGAACCGGCACGAGGAGTTCAACGACGCCCTCGCCCAGGCGCTCGAGCTGAACAAGGAGTACTGGGACACGCCGGAGGAGGGCCGCGACTACATGCCGAACGGCGCCCTTCCGCTCGGCGCGCTGGCGATGACCTGCCTCGCCCACGACGCCGAGTTCCCCATCAAGGTCGAGTCCGACTACCTCCCCGAGCACCTGGTGCAGCGCACCTGGCTCGGAGAGTTCCCCACCAGATGACCATGCGGCGCACGTGATTCCCCGGCACGAGATCGACTTGGACTTCTCCCGCGCTCAGGTGGACACGCTCCAGCGCCTGATCGAGTCGGCCCTGGACGACGTCGAGACGGACCCCGACGCCCTGAGCGCGGTGCGCAAGCGAGCCCTGATGCGGTTCGAGCACCTCACGGCGCTGGACCCGGCGGCGGGCGAGGACGAGACCTGGCAGGCGGCCGTGTTCGCGTCGCAGGCGGCGAACGCGGTGTTCGCCCGGACGTCCAAGGCCGAGGACGTGGTCCGCTACCGCCTGGGCGATCGCGAGTACGCCCTGCCTGTGCTCGGCCCGAACCACCACGCCACCCCGGTCGACTGGGTCACCGCGGCGTTCCTCGCCGTGGTCACGCGCAGCGAGGAGCACGTCGCCGAACTGTGCAAGGTCGGCAAATACACGTTGCGCGGCAGCGGCGCCCAGGTCGAGGCCTACGTCCACCCCTGGGTCGAGACGCTTCAGCGCCACCTCGGTGGCGATCAGGTACCACCGGCGCTGCTCGAGTCCGTGATCGACCTGACCGACCCCGGACGGGCGAGCTTCGCCTCTCCCGACTTCATGCTGCTCGTCGCGCACCCGCCGGTGAACGTCCTCTTCCGCGTCCTGCGCGGCACGGCGGAGGAGTTCAACGACGCGCTCGTGCAGGCGGCCACCGCACACCGCGACTACTGGCGCCGGGCCGATTTCGCCGCCAACCCGGACGGTTTCGTCGCGGTCGGCGCGCTCGCCATGGCGATTCTCGGCAGGAACAAGGGTTTTCCAGTCGAGGTCGAGTCCGGCTACCTGCCGGAGAACCTGGTGAACGGCAGCGAGGACAAGGGCTTCACCGGCGATGTCAAGTCCGGCCACCTGCTGTCCGACGCTACTGAGAGTGTGTGAACGAGCCGAGGTTCACGACCGGCCCGCGCGCACGACACCAGCCCGATAAGATCAGCGGGTCCGACGGGGAGAGGGGCGAGATCCATCATGAGCCAGCCGGCCACACCGCTGAGCGAGCAGGACCAGCAGCAGCTCGTGCGGCAGATCGGCCGCGCCATGCTGCCGGCCGTACCGCAGGGCTGGCAGCGCATCCGGGCCGAGTACCGCGCGGCGGGCCGGCACATCGAGGTCGACCTGGCGTTCGCAGGCCCGGACGGTCAGCTGCGCCCGGTGCGTCCGCCGATGGACGTCGTGCAGATGTTCGGCCACCTGCGCGCGGGCATGTACCACCCGGAGCGCGGCACCTGGCTGAGCGCCACGTACGAGATCGAGGCACCGGCCGCCTTCACGGTCGACTTCAACGCCGAGGACGAACCGCGCTGGCGCAACGCCCCGCCGCCCATCGGTTTCCGCGACGAGCTGCAGACGTTCCCGCGTCCGGACCGGCAGATCCCCGACTGGTGGCGCCAGCGCGTCGGCCTGCCGCCGCTGCCGGTGCCCGAGCCGGAACCCCAGCAGCCGCAGGCACAGCAGGAGTTCCAGGTCCCGCCGGGCCAGGCACCCCAGCAGGACGGCGAGCTGCGCACCGCGCGCGTGTATGACGGCAAGGGCGAGGACGGCCGCATCGTCGTCAACCGCCAGCCGATCGACCCGCAGCTGGTCGACAGCCTGCTCACCTACCTCGAGTCGGCGCCGGTCGTGCTGGCCGCGCGCAGCTACGACCTCGACGAGTTCTCGCAGAGCGGCGAGCAGGACGTGCCGCTCAACTTCCGCACCGACGGCACCTGGATCTGGGCCGGCGCCGTGCCGCACTACCTGCGCAAGTACGGCCTGCCGCCGGAGCCGGAGCTGGTCGCGCACGTGGTGGCGCGTGGTTTCCAGATCGGCGAGGTCACCGACCAGACGCAGGACCGCGCGGTCTCGCTCATCACGGGTCAGAGCTAGCTCTCCAGCGAACGCAGGTACGCCTCTCCTCTCGGGGAGAGGCGATACCCCACTTCGAGCGACTCCGTGAGCCCCTTGGCCTTGAGCTTGCGGACCTCCGCCTTGAACGGCAGCTTCTCGCGTCCCACCGACGCGGCCAGATCCGCCGCCCGCACACCGGGGTTCGCCGCGATCAGCCGCAGCAACGCCAGCAGCGCGTCGGACAGCTCCACTCCGTCCACAGAGGACGACGAGCGCAACGCGATCCGCGGATCTTCACCCACGAAACGCAAGCGGACGCGGTAAAGCGCGCCCTCACGTCCGTCCACAGCGGACATCAGCTCGCGCACGGACGTGAACCCGGCCGCCACCGCCTCCGCGCGCGACACCCGCGACACGACGTCCACCGCGTCGATCGCCAGCACGCCCAACGACGTCCGCAAGGTCCCACCGGCGCGCACGGTCGGCCGTTTCCACCGCCGGAACTGCAGCGTGACCTCGCCGGAACGAATCCGTTCCCAGTCAGCCACTCGGATCAGCACCGAACGAGGGTCTCAGGTTGCCGAGGTGTCCGACAGCCGAGACCATCCAAGCCATGCAACGCTGGTGGCTCTTCACGGTGCGCGGAGTGTTCGCTGTCCTGTTCGGCCTGGCGGCCCTGGTCTGGCCCGGCCTCACACTGCTCGTCCTGATCATCATGTGGGGCGCCTACGCGCTGGTCGACGGCGCGATGATGTTGTACCTGACGCTGACCCACAAGGAGTGGCCCGCTCGCTGGGCCCTGGGCCTGATCGGCGCGCTCGGCGTGGTCACGGGCCTGATCGCCTTGTTCTGGCCCGGCATCACGGCGACCGCGCTGCTGCTCCTCATCGCGGCCTGGGCGCTCGTCACGGGCGTGCTGCAGATCATCGACGCCATCCGCCTGCGCAAGGTCATGACGAACGAGTGGTTCTACGTCGTCACCGGCGCGCTGACGGCGCTGCTCGGCATCATCCTGGTGGTGAACCCGGCCGCAGGTGCGCTGGCGTTCGTGATCACGATCGGCGTCTTCGCGATCCTGTGGGGCATCGTGCTGGTGCTGTTCAGCCTGCGGTTGAAGCGGCTCGAAGGCGGGCTCGCACAGCGAGGGTGACCAGCACGCCGACCGCCACGACGGCGGGCCGGATGAGGCCCACGTCACCGCTCCGGACCGGGAAACTGACGTAGCGTCATCGCGTGAGCGCACAACGTCGAACGTTTAGGGTCAATGCGCTTACCAGGCGCACAAATGCGCACGCTCGGGATATTCTGTGCGCATGAGCCCCGCGCTGGAGACGGTGCTGGCCAAGGCCGGCCTGCAGGTGAGCCCCGACGAGTTCCTGGCCCTCGTGTCCGACGCGGCACGCAGGCTCGCTCCGCCACACCCGGAACCGGCCACCTACTTCACACCGGACCAGCAGGCGGCCCTCACCGACGTGGGCCTGGACCTCTCCCCGGCGGGCCCGTCCGATGCCCGGCCACGCACCCGCACCGTCGTCGCCCACGCCGTGCTGCGCGACTCGGCCCTGACCGTGAACGAGGCCGCGCGCCAGCTCCAGGTCGACACCAGCCGCATCCGCCACCGCCTCGGCGTCGGCCGGCTCGTGGGCTGGAAGGACCGCGGCAGCTGGCGGCTGCCCGCGTGGCAGTTCGCGGGCGCCGGCGTGCTCCCGGGCCTGGAAACCGTGCTGGCGGAGATCCCGTCAGACCAGCCGGCCCTCGTCGTCGCCGCCTTCATGACCACTCTCCAGGAGGACCTGCCCGTGGACGGCGAGCCCGCGACCCCGCGCGACTGGCTGCTCGCGGGAGGCGACCCCCGCCGCGTCGCCGACCTGGCCTCCGTGCTCGGCACTCCCGCCTGAGCGCTCCCGAACACCCGACAGGACCCGAATGTCACGGCTTCCGCAGCCACCTGCCCCTGCCGTGCTGCAAGCGCATCTGCGCCGCACCGAGGACGTGGTGGCCGTCCACCGCGCCACCCGCCTGGTCCGCGTCTTCACGGCCAAGGGCTCCCACCCGCAGCGCTGGAACACGTTCCGCTACACGGGCCCGCTCCCCCACGCCCGCTTCGACGCCCAGCAGCCGGCCGAGGACGGCTCCCCGGTGCAGGATCACGAGAACGGCGTCCTCTACTTCGGACTGTCCGTCCGCACGTCGATCGCCGAGGTCTTCCAGGCCACCTCGATCGTGGACCGCCGCACCCGCTCGCCGTTCCTGGTGGTGCTGAGGCCTCGCCGCACCTTGCGCCTGCTCGACCTGGGCGGCCTGTGGCCCACCCGCGTCGGTGCGTCGCAGGAGATCTCGACCGGTCCGAAGCTGGTGACGCAGGCGTGGTCGCGGGCGATCCGCGCGGCTTATCCGGAGCTGGACGGCCTTTGGTACCGGTCGTCGATGGACTCGGGTGACCCGGCCATCTGCCTGTGGGACCCGCCCGGCGCCTCCGGGCTGCCGGCGGCACCGGACGTGCTGCTGCCACTGGACCATCCTGGGCTCGACCTGCCGTTGGCGCGGGTGTGCGAGGAGCTCAACTACACGCTGCTGGGGTGATCACGTGCGGGAACACCTGCCCACGAGCGCTTCGGGAGTCCGCCGCCTCGAAGCGTGGACCATCGCCGGCGATGTGCTCGGCACCTGGGAAGACTCAGCGGCAACGGTCGTCCTGGAGCTGATCGCCACCTTCCCGCCGGGCGAAGGCATGCGCTGCTTCAACCCCGGTTACGCGATCTGGGCGTACGCGGCCGACGACGAGCTGCTGTTCGACCTGGAGTTCTGCTACCGGTGCAACTGGGTGGGCGTGCACGAGCCGGGGCAACGGCAGCGACTCGTGCCGTTCGACCCGAACTCCGTGCCTGCCAAGGAACTGTTGGCACGCTTCCAGACCCTCGAATCCACTCGGGACTGACAGGGTCAGATGACCCTGTTCCGCCGAACGGCCGCCTGCCTAGCCTGAACGGATGCGGTTCGCGATCGCCGGGGGTGGTGTGGCCGGGCTGGCCGCCGGCCTGGCGGTGGCGCGTGCCGGGCACACGGCGGTCGTCGTGGAGCGAGACGACGTACGAGCGCAGGACGGCCCGGAAGGCGCGTTCGACGTCGTCCGCAAGGGCATCCCGCACTTCCAGCAGCCGCACACCTTCCTGCCGAGGGGCCGCAAGGTGCTGCGTGAGCTCGCGCCGGACATCATCGACACCATGCTCGACGCGGGCGCCGAGGAGCAGGACCTGGCCGCCCAGCTGAAAGGCCCGCGGCAGCCCGGCGACGAGGACCTGGTCTACCTCTGGGTGCGCCGGCCGATGGTCGAGTGGGCGCTCAGACGCGCCGCGGCTGCCGAACCCGGCATCAGGCTGGTCGCGGGAAGGCAGATCACCTGCCTGATTCCCGGCGCGAGCGGGTTCCACCTCGACAGCGGTGAGGAGATCTGCGCGGACGTCGTGGTCGACGCGCTGGGCCGGTACCGCTGCCCGCCTGGCTGGCCGCGCGCGAAAGCCGAGCCGACCGACTGCGGTTCGATCTACTACTGCCGCTACTTCGAGCTCACGCCCCAAGCCGAGCACCTTGCGGGGCCGTGGCTGCTCAACCCGCGCGGCGACCTCGGGTACATGGGCTTCAACACGTTCCGGGGCGACAACCGGACGTTCGCGGTGATCTTCATCGTGCCCACCGCGGACCGCGAGCTGCGGGTGCTGAAGGACAACGACGTGTGGATGGCCGCGGCGCGAGTCTGCCCGCCGCTGGACCTGATGACCTCACCGGACCACGCCCGGCCCATCACCGACGTCATGCCGATGGGCGGCCTGGCCAACATCGACCGCACAAGGGGTTCTGGCGTGCCGGGGCTCGTCCCCGTCGGCGATGCGTTGTGCCACACCAATCCCATGTTCGCCTACGGACTGTCGTTCTCCTTGGTGCACGCGCAGGCGTTGGGTCGGGCCAGCGCGCACACCACACCGGAGGACGTCACGGAGGCCTATCTCGCCGACGTCGGCCCGGAGGCGAGGGAGCGCCACACGTTCGCGCTGGAGTTCGACGCGGCGCGCAACGCGGCCTGGAGTGGCACGAAAGTCGACCTCAGCCGCCGCGACGGCTGCTATCCATTGTTCGCGTTCGGCGCGGCACTGGCCGCCGCACCGCGCGACGACCACGTGCTGCGCCGGACGGTCGGCCGCATCGGGCTGCTGGACAGGGTCTCGGTGTTCGACGAGGACAGCGACCTGCACGACCGCATCGAACGGATCTGGCCGCAGCTCACCCGCACGCCGGCCGGGCCACCGCGCGAGGAGCTGCTCCGGATCATCACCGGGGACCTGGTCAGCAGTTGAGGTAGCGGCCCCACCACTCCAGCACCGCGTCGAAGCGCTGCTTGCGGTGCCGCGGCTGGCCAGACCGGGTCAGCTCGTGCCCCTCGCCCGGGAAGATCAGCATCTCCGTCTCGACACCGCGCCGTTTCAGCGCCACGAACATGCGCTGCGCCTGCTCCAGCGGGCAGCGCCAGTCCTGTTCGGAGTGGACGACCGCGAACGGGAGGTTGATCTTCTCGGCGTAGGTCAGGGGTGACATCGCGCGCTGGGCCTCGGGATCGGTGCCGCAGTAGGCGTCGGCGAAGAAGTAGCCGATGTCGGACGAGCCGGAGAAGGAGTCCCAGGCGTTGACGGCGCGCTCGCTCCAGGCCGCGCGGAAGCGTTCGCCGTGGTGCGCGGACAGCCACGAGGTCATGAAGCCGCCGTAGGAGCCGCCCATGACGCCGACGCGCTCGGAATCGGTGTCCTCACGGGCAAGGGCGACGTCCAAAAGGGACAGCACGTCGTCCACGTCGACGGTGCCGAACTTGCCGATCACCGCCTGGCCGTGCGCCTGGCCGTAGCCCGCCGAGCCGCGCGGGTTCGGCAGCACGACCGCGTACCCGGCCGAGGCGTAGACCTGAGCCTCGTCGAAGAAACCCCAGCTGTGGTACATGAACGGACCACCGTGCACGGCCAGGACGACCGGGTGCGGGCCGTCGCCGTCGGGCAGCACGAGCCAGCCGTGCACCGGGTAACCGTCGGACGCCGAACCGTTGAGCTCGACGACCCGGCGCGCCTCAACCGACGAAAACGCCGTGCGCACACCGGATTCAACGAAGAGAACCTGACCAGGAATGTCCGGAGTGGACACCACAGCCACCACAGAATTCCCGTCGGTGGCGAAGAACTTGACCGCCTGCGAACCGCCGACGAGCACCTCACCCGGACCGCCGTCGAACGGAATCCGCTGCAGCTCCAGCGCACCGCGGTTGCGCACGACCAGCAACACACCGGAAGCATCCGCCACGGGCTGACCGGAAAGCCGTTCCACGTCAACGGTTTCGACATCGGTCAGCCGAACCGGCTCTGCAGAGCCGTCCAGCGGCGCCTTCCACAGCCCGTGGTTGCGCGCCACCGCGTCGATCCCGGTGAACTCGGTGCCCAGGTAGTACAGCGACGACCCGGCCACGAACGGCATCGAGACCTCGCCGGCACCGCCCACCAGCAACGACACCGAACCGCCGGAAGCAGGCACGGTGTACAGCGAGGAGTGCAGGGTCTCGACCGCGCCAAGATCACGCGGCGCCACGAACACGAGCGTCTCGGAGTCGAGCCACGCCGGGTCGGACACGTCGAACGACCCGTCCGTCACGTCGGAAACCGCACCGTCGAGGTCGACCACGTGCAGCCGCGGCCGACGGTCAGCGAGGAAGCCGACGTCGTCGACGCGGTAGTCCAGCCGCGTGATCCGGCGCGGCGCCTCGGCCTCAGGTCCGTCGTCAGCAGTCCCGTAACGCCCGGCCTCGGGCACCCGCGCCACGAACGCGAGCCGCGACGAGTCCGGCGACCACACCGGCGCACCGGCACCCAGCGGCAGATCGGTCAGCCGGCGCGGCTCACCGCCGTCCACCGGGGCGACGTAGATCTGCGGCTTCGACTTACCGGAAACCCGCAAGAACGCGACCAGACGACCGTCCGGAGAAATGCGCTGCGCATTGTCGCGGTCACCGTGTGTCCACGGTGTTGTCGTGCCGTCCGGGAAGACCCGGTGCAGACCACCCCGGTAGGTGTTCGAGTCGAGGTCGGGCGTGGTGATGCTGACCAGCACCAGGTCCCCGGACACGGCGACGGTGCCGGGTGTGGTGAGCAGCTGCAGGTCTTCAGGGCGCACGGCGTGGACGCTAACAGAACTTGTTAGCAAAGCTCATAGTCGTTTGTTGACGGATCACAGAAATTGACTCGCCGCATAGATTTCCGCTTATGACGCGCATCGTGTTCTCTGGGGGCAGGGTCTTCACCGGCCGGGCGACGGAGCCTGGCGACGTGGTCGTCGAGGGCGACCGCGTCGTGGACGTGGGCGTCGGGCTCGACGGCGACATCGTCGTCGACGCGACCGGCCACACGGTCCTGCCGGGGCTGTTCGACTGCCACGTGCACTTCATGTTCAGCGGCGCCGACCTGGTGCGGTCGCTGAACACGCCGTTCTCGCTGCCGTTCTACGAGGCGATCGGCAACATGAAAGCCACGCTCGAGTGCGGCATCACGACGGTCCGCGACGCGCTCGGCGCCGATCTCGGGGTCGCGGAGGCGGTCCGGCGCGGCCTGATCTCCGGCCCGCGCATGCAGATCGCGGTCAACATGGTCTCGCAGACGGGCGGCCACAACGACGACTGGATGCAGTGCGGCGCCCACATCTCGCCACCGCTGCACCCCGGCCTGCCGGACACCGTGGCCGACGGCCCGGAGGAGCTGCGCAAGGTCATCCGCACGCTCGTCCGCCACGGCGCGGACATCATCAAGATCGCCAGCAGCGGCGGCGTGATGTCACCGCGCAGCAACCCTCGGCACGCGCACTTCCGCGACGAGGAGATCGCGATGATCGTGCAGGAGGCCAACGCGGCGGGCATCGCGGTGATGTCGCACGCGATGAGCGGCGACGGCATCCTCACCGCCGTGCGCAACGGAGTCCGGTCCATCGAGCACGGCGTGTTCCTCACCGACGAGGGCGTCGAGGAGATGCTCAAGAACGGCACCTGGCTCGTGCCGACGCTGATGGCCCCGCGCATGGTGCTCGACCAGGCCGCCGCGGGGGTGGCGATCTCGGACGTCATCCTCGACAAGGCCAGGACCGTTGTCGCGCAACACACCCAGGCGTTCCAGAAGGCGCACGCGGCGGGCGTGAAGATCGCGATGGGCACCGACTCCGGCGTGGGTCCGCACGGCGACAACCTCAACGAGCTCACGCTGATGGTCGAGTACGGCATGACGCCCGCCGAGGCGCTCTACGCGACCACCACGTCCGCCGCCGAGCTGATGCGCCTCGGAAACGAACTCGGCGAGCTCGCCCCTGGCAAGCTCGCCGACCTGGTCCTGGTCGAGGGCGACGCCGAACAACACGTCAAGGCCGGCACCCTGAAGCAGTCGATCCGCGCCGTATACCAGTCCGGCACCCAAACCGTCCACTGTTAGTTTTCACGCGGGGACCCCACGTACCGTCCTGCAGTACGAAAGGGCCCCGCGTGCGGCAAAAACCACCCGTTAGTGGTTGGCGCCTACGTGCTTCGCGGCCTCCGGGTCGCGACGAACCTTGAGGAGGCTGGCGATCGTCGTGATCGCCAGCACGCCGACGATCACCGACAGGGAGACCTCGATGCCGATCGTCGGCACGTGGAAGGGCTCGCCGCCGTTGAGGAACGGCAGAGTGTTGGTGTGCAGGGCTTCCAGGATCAGCTTGACGCCGATGAAGCCGAGGATCACCGACAGGCCGATCGAGAGGTAGACGAGCTTCGCGAGCAGGCCGCCGAGCAGGAAGTACAGCTGGCGCAAGCCCATCAGCGCGAACGCGTTGGCCGTGAACACCAGGAACGGCTCCTTGGTGAGGCCGAAGATCGCCGGGATCGAGTCGAGCGCGAAGAGCAGGTCGGTGGAGCCGATCGCGACCATCACGATGAACATCGGGGTCACGTACCGCTTGCCCTCGATCTTGATGAACGAGTTCGAGCCGTGGAAGTCGTCGGTCACCGGGAAAACCTTGCGCACCATGCGCAGCATCAGGTTCTCCTTGTACTCCTCTTCCTCGTCGTGGTTCTCCCGCGCCAGCTGCCAGCCGGTGTAGATGAGGAACGCGCCGAAGATGAAGAAGACCCAGCTGAACTGGCTGATGAGCGCCGCGCCGGCCGCGATGAAGATGCCGCGCATGATCAACGCGAGCAGGATGCCGATCAGCAGCACCTTGTGCTGGTGGATCGCGGGCACCTTGAACGTCGTCATGATGATCAAGAAGATGAAGAGGTTGTCCACGCTCAGCGAGTACTCGGTGATGTACCCGGCGAAGAACTCCGTGGCGTACTGCCCACCGGAGAAGTACCAGATCCCGAGGCCGAAGAGCGCGGCCATCGCGACGTAGAAGACGACCCAGCGGGCTGCTTCTCCGATCGTCACCTCATGGGGTTTTCGATCGACGATGACGAGGTCGACAGCCAGCAGAACGAGCAGACCTGCGATCGTCGCGATCCACATCCATGCGGGGACGTTCACAACCCAACCTCCGGGATTCTCGGGCGCACGCCAAATAAACCCGGAGGTCTCCTCCGCCGCTGAGATGATCTCTCAGTCGACCGACGGCACCGGAAGCTCCACGCCGAGCTCCGTACTGACGACACCGCCGCTTAGGGAGTACTCCCCTCCATGCTGCGTGAATATTGTGCTCCACGAGAGGCGGTTAGCGCCACACAGGGTGAGCAGACCCACGCAACCAGGTGCAACGGGAATACGCTGCGTGTCGTTCGGATCGGAACCGCCGCTACCTGAAGCCCTGCTGAAGATCCACTCTTGCTGAGACCGGGACCGGATCCCGACAGGCCGTTCTCAGCAAAACTCGCATATCGTCAGCGATGTGTCCCGCCTCTCCCGCCTTCGCGGCCGGTGGACGATCCCCGCATTGATCGTGGTCCTCGCCGTCGTCGCAGGTGGCGTGTACTTCACTCGATCCGGCGACGACCCCGTGGCCGTTCCGTACAAAGAAGCGAACATCGACGCACCTGAGAGCCCCGACAGCACTCAGACGGTGACGATCGAGACGCGTCTCTACCTCCCCCAGCAGACGCCCGCGCCCGCGATCATGCTCGCGCACGGTTTCGGCGGCAGCCTCCGCAGCGTGCACACCCAGGCCGAGGAGTTCGCCCGGCGCGGCTTCGTCGTGCTGACGTGGTCCGCGCGCGGTTTCGGCCGCAGCACCGGCCAGATCGCGCTGAACTCGATCGACCGCGAGGTCCGCGACGCGCAGAAGCTGCTCGACTTCCTCGGCACCCGTGACGAGGTGCAGAAGGACTCCGCCGGCGACCCCCGCGTCGGCGTGACAGGCGCTTCGTACGGCGGCGCTCTGTCGCTGCTGCTGGCCGGCGTCGACAAGCGCGTCGACACGATCGTCCCGGTCATCACCTACAACGACCTCGCGCAGGCGTTGCTGCCGAACGCCTCGTCGACGACGCCCCGCCCGGAGGCCACGCCGGCGGCCACCTCGTTCGGCGAGGACGGCGTCTTCAAGCGATCGTGGGCGGGCATCTTCTTCTCGGCGGGCATGACGTCGATCGACCTCTCGTCGCCCACGGGTGACGCGCCGGAGATGGGTCAGACCGAGTCCCAGCAACCGGCCCAGCAACCGGGTGGGAACTCAGGTGCCGCGGGTCAGCCTCCGACGCCTGCTCTCGGCGCGTGCGGCCGCTTCACACCCGAGGTCTGCGCCGCCTACACCGAGGTCGCCACGACGGGCCGCGCGTCGCAGCAAACCCTTGAGCTGCTTCGCAAGTCGTCTCCAGTCGCGGTGACCGACCAGATCAAGCAGCCGACGATGCTGGTGCAGGGCGAGGCGGACACCCTGTTCGGCCTCGACCAGTCCGACGCGACCGCGCGCCAGATCGCCGCGGCCGGCGGCAAGGTCAAGATGGTCTGGTACGCCGGTGGCCACGACGGCGGCAACCCTGGCACATCGCTGCGCGGTGAGATCGCCGACTGGATGGCGTTCCACCTGCAGGGCAAGGGAAACAACCCCGGCACCGGCTTCGAGTACACGGTGCAGGGCGCGTTCCGCTCGTCCGGCACGCCTTCGTTGCGCACCGTCGTCGCGCCTTCGTACCCCGGGCTTTCCGGTGGTTCGGTCGAGCGCAGAACGGTGAAGCTCAGCGGACGCGAGCAGGTCGCGGTGAACCCGGCGGGCGGCAACCCGGCGGCGATCTCCAACCTGCCCGGCCTCGGTTCGGCCCTGTCGCGCTCGTCGGCGATCTCGTCGCGGTTGTCGATCGACCTGCCGGGTCAGGCGGCGGTGTTCACTTCGGACGCTCTCGACTCTCAGCTGCTGCTGACCGGTTCCTCTACGGTCCGGCTGCGCGTGGCTCGTGGCGACCAGAACTCCGGTGAGGCGATCCTGTTCGCCAAGCTGTACGACGTCTCGGCGGACGGCACGCGGGTGCTGCCCGGCTCGGTCGTCGCGCCGTTCCGCGTGGCGCTGCCGCCGGACGGTTCCGCTGCCGAGGTGAACGTGACGTTGCCTCCTGCCGTGCGTCCCGTCGAGAGCGAGCACAAGCTGGCGCTGGTCGTGTCGACGACGGACCAAGCGTTCGCGAACGCCGAACAGCCTGCGGCGTACCGGATCTCGCTGGCCTCTGATTCCTTGTCGGTGCCCGTGGTGCCCGGCCGCAACGTGACGACCGGCTTCCCGGTGGCCGCGTTGTGGGGCATCGTGATCGCGCTGCTGGTGCTGATCGGCGCCGGTGTCATCGCGATGTTCCGCCGTCGCCTGGCGCACGACTCGGATCCGGAGCTTTCGTCGGTGCCGCTGGTGATCTCCGGCCTGACCAAGTCGTACCCCGGTGGTCTGAAGGCGGTTCGCGATCTCTCGTTCCGCGTGGAGCACGGCCAAGTTCTCGGCTTGCTGGGCCCGAACGGCGCCGGCAAGACCACGACGCTGCGCATGGTGATGGGCCTGATCCACCCGTCCGAGGGCCACATCCGCGTCTTCGGCCACAAGGTGACGCCCGGCGCGCCCGTGCTGTCGCGCATCGGTTCGTTCGTCGAGGGTTCCGGCTTCCTGCCGCACCTGTCCGGCGCGGCCAACCTGAAGCTGTACTGGGCGGCCACGGGTCGCCCTCTGGAGGAAGCCCACATCGAGGAGGCCCTGGAGATCGCGGGCCTCGGCGACGCCGTGAACCGCCGCGTGCGCACCTACAGCCAGGGCATGCGCCAGCGGCTCGCGATCGCCCAGGCGATGCTCGGCCTCCCGGACCTGCTGATCCTGGACGAACCGACCAACGGCCTCGATCCGCCCCAGATCCACCAGATGCGCGAGGTCCTGCGCCGCTACGCCGCGGCCGGCCGCACCGTCCTGGTGTCGTCGCACCTGCTGGCCGAGGTCGAGCAGACCTGTTCGCACGTGGTCGTGATGCACAAGGGCCAGCTCGTCGCCGCGGGCGAGGTGGCCGACATCGCGGCAGGAGGCGGCGAGGCGACGTTCCGCGTCGACTCCCCCTCGAAGGCGGCCGACGTCCTGCGAGGCATCGAAGGCGTGCACGACGTGCACGAGGACGAAGGCGCCGTGCACGCGTCGATGAACGGCGTCCCGCGCGCCGCAGCACTTTCGGCGTTGGTCGCCGCGGGTGTGGCAGTGGACCAGGCGGGTCCGCGACGCAGGCTGGAAGACGCGTTCTTGGAGCTGGTCGGTGAATGACTTCCTGATGGCAGCGGCGTCCGCGACCACGGACGCCCAGGCCGAGGCAGAGGTCCCCTCGTCGAGCGAGCAGACGTTGCTCGCAGGCGTGGGGGGTCCCCTTGACTCAATTATCCCAGCCGGGTCTGACATTTTCGGAGCGGAGACCGACCGGTGAACGACCACACGCCGCACACCGGTGACGCCACGACCGAGGACGCCGACGCTCGTCCTGTGATCAAGACCGTGCTCACGGCGAACCCGAACCGCACCAAGGCACCACGGCAGGAGGTGGACAGGTGAACGACCACGACGTCCACACCGACCCCGGCGCGCTCACCGAGCTCACCGAAGCCGCCGCCCACCAGCACACCGAGGTGGCGCCGGACGGCTCGGCGGTCGGCTACAAAGCACGCAGGACCCTCAGGATCCGCGTCGAGCTGCAGCGTCAGATCAGGCGCAGGAGGACCCAGCTCGTGCTGGGCTTCCTGGTGCTGCTGCCGTTCATCCTCGCGCTGAGCTTCGAGATCGGTCAGTCCGACCCGAACCGGCGCAGCGGCGGTTTCGTCGACCTCGCGACGGCGAGCGGCATCAACTTCGTGGTGCTCACGCTGTTCGTGAGCGGCAGCTTCCTGCTGCCGATGATCGTGGCGCTGTTCTTCGGCGACACGATCGCGTCCGAAGCGAGTTGGTCGAGCCTCAAGTATCTGCTGGCCGCACCGATCCCGCGCCACCGTCTGCTCCGCCAGAAGGCCATCGCGTCCGGCCTGCTCAGCTTCTTCGCCCTCGCACTGCTCCCCGCGGTCGCCCTCGCGGTCGGCGTCCTCTGGTACGGCGCGGGCGAGGTCGTGAGCCCCACCGGCGAGGCGGCACCGTTCGCGGACGGCGTGCTCGGCATGGGGCTCGCGGTCTGCTACATCGCGATCAACCTGTTCTGGGTCGCGGGCCTGGCGCTGTTCCTGTCCGTGTCCACCGACGCACCGCTCGGCGCGGTCGGCGGCACGGTGCTGGTGTCGATCGTGTCGCAGATCCTCGACCAGATTCAGCCGCTCGAGGATCTGCGCAACTACCTGCCGACGCACTACTCGATGGCGTGGGCCGACCTGCTCTCGACCGATGTGGACTGGTCGGAGATGACCCGCGGAACGTTCTCCGCGCTCGTCTACGGCGGCATCTTCACGTTGCTCGCGGCACGTCAGTTCAAGAACAAGGACATCACTAGCTGACGCAGAACTCGTTGCCCTCGGGGTCGAGCATCACGACCCAGTGGCCCGTCTGGTCGTTGTGCTCGCGCACCCGCGTGGCGCCCAACGAGACCAGGCGGTCCACTGAGTCGAGGCCGGCGCGGATGTCGAGGTGCATGCGGTTCTTCGCGGTCTTGCCCTCTGGCACGCGCTGGAACAGGAACCGCGGCCCCTTGCCGTCCGGGTCGATCAGCGCCGCGTAGTCGTCGGCCGAGTCGAACGGGATGTTGTTCTTGACCGCGAACTCCTCCCACGTGGCGAAGCCGGGAGGCGGCGGCTGCGTCACGTAACCGAGTGCCTGCGCCCAGAAGTCGGCGAGCTTGGGCGGGTTGTTCGCGTCGAACGAGACCTGGAATTCAGTTGCCATGACGGCACCGTAGAACCCAATGCGGACAACCACTGTCCGGAGTAGCGTGCCGTCTCATGTCACGTCCTGTGCACTTCGAGATCCACGCCGCAGATCCGGAGCGAGCGCGGAACTTCTACTCCTCCGTCTTCGGCTGGAAGATCGACCAGTGGGGCGACATCCCCTACTGGGTGATCACCACCGGCGACGACGACCAGCCCGGCGTCAACGGCGGACTGCTGCCACGCCGCGGCCCCGACCCCGAGCCCGACGCGCCCGTCCACGGCTTCGTCATGACGATGAGCGTGGTCGACATCGACGCCACCATCGCCGCCATCGAGGTCAACGGCGGCACGGTCGCGCTGCCCAAGGACAAGATGCCCGGCGTCGGCCTGCTCGCCTACTACAAGGACACCGAGGGCAACATCTTCGGCATTCTCCAGCCAGAAGAGCGCCAGTCCTAAGGGCGCTTGCGTTTCGGCAACCGCGCGACGACGGCCTCATAGGAGCCGTCGACGAGCTCCAGCAGGTCGTCGTCGGGCACCGATCCCTTGAGCGCGATGGTGTTCCAGCCGTAGCGCCCCACGTAGCCGCTGATCGTGATGTCGCCGGGAAAGCGCTCCCGCCACGGCGCGGCGGCTTCGGCGTCGGCGCCGCACTTGAGCCCGACGGTGTGCGCGTCGAGGCCGATGAACGCGAACGCCTTGCCTCCCACCTTGCACACCAGCTCGGCGTCGCCCCACGGATACGTCTCCTCCGCGCCCGGCTTCCCGGCGCAGTAGGCGATCAGCTCGTCCAGTGTCACCACAGGATTATCGCGCGCCGAACACGGAGACGAAACGCGTGAGCAACTCGGCGAACACAACCCGTTCCTCGTCGGTCCAGCCGTCCATCGCCGTCGCACACGCAGCCTGCCGCGCCCGGTGCAGCTCAGCCGACGTCGCACGTCCCCGCGGCGTGCGGACGAGCAGCACGCGCCGCCCGTCCGCCTTGTCCGCGATCCGCGACACCAGCCCGGAATCCACCGCGCTCGTGACGAGTTTGCTGGCGCGCGGCTGATCCACGTGCAACGCCGAGGCCACACTGGACACCGTCGCCTGCGTACCGGTCCGCTCAGCCGTCTCCACGACATCGAGCACGTCAAAGGCCGGTACGGCCAGCTCGGCAAGCGCTCGGCGTGACTGACTGCGCCGCATCGCGATCAGAGCCTGCTCCACCGCGGCGAGGTGGGAGTCCACATCCACCCCGAGATCATTGCCGTCCCGCGCCGTGACGAAAGCTGTCAGCCGACATCTCACCCCAGAGAGCGATTTATCCCGTAAGCGCGCATGGTCGTCTGCTCCGCGGAGTTACCCGCCGCATCCACCGCCTTCACTTTGAGCGACACGAACGCCGCCCCGCCCGGATGCGCGACCAACGCCTTCCACCGCGACCTGGAACCCGCCACCGGCACACTCCGCCACGTCACTCCGTCGTCCACCGACGCCTGCACCGTCACGCTCTTCACCTCGGCCGCCCCGGCCGATCCCGCCTGCGGCACCACGCTCACGTCCACCGGGAACACCCGGCACCCGGCAGGAGCGCGGTTGAGATCGTCGAACGCCCCGGAAATCCGCACCGTGGGCACCGGCAGGTAGACGTTCCCGTCCGTCTTGGCCGACTTGAACTCGAACCTCGCCGACACCTTCGGCGCGAACGGCGTCCACTTGGGGCTGCGGGTGGCCTCGACGTCCAGCACGTACCGCGCCTCCGCCTCAGGCAACCCGGAGAAGTTCGCGAACACCCCGGGACTGTCCGCGAGCACGCGTCCATCCACAGTGGACAGTTTCGTGCGCGCCCGCACGTACGGCGCTCCGAACACGAACTCGTCCGACGCGTCCGCCTCCCCCGGCGCGAACGGCCAGTGCTGCACCCACCCGTTGTTCCCGTACCGCACCAGCCCGTGGAACCCGCGCAGGTTCAAGTCCGTCGACGCCACCACGCTGTTCCACGACCTGGATCCCGTCTTTCCACCCGGAAACACCAGCCGCCCGGCACTGATGTGCCCGTCGAACCCCAGACTCGGCTGCGACAGCGGCCGCTGGAAGAAGTCCATGACCCACTTGACGTCCGGCCGCCCGGTGAAGTGCTCCACCCGCCGCTGCGGAATCGGCAGATCCAGCGCCACCCCGAACGTCACCGCCTGCCCCTTCACGTAGAACGGCGTGGACGACCGCGACCCGATGGCCGGCACCCCTTGCGCCCGGTACCGCACCTTCTCCCCGTACAACTCCCGATCCCGCACCCGAGGTTTCAGCTCGGCGGGAATCTCTCCGGCATGAGGCGCCGCCACGAAGTACTCGTGCCCGCCACCACCCCACACCTGGAACGTCCCGAAGCTGAAATACGCCGCATCCGCTTTCACCGGCACCGCGAAGAACGAATCACTCGTCCTGGACGACACTCCGGTCTGCACCCGGCCACCCCCGGCCTGATACACCGCGTCCAGCCCGACGTACTTCCGCCCAACCGCCCGGTCGAACCGCGCCCCGACCTCTTTCCCCTGCCGCGCATCAATCGTGACCGTCGTGGGCTTGTCCACGCTGATCTTCCCGGTGCTGGCCCACGTGTGCTCGCCATCCCCGTGCACCAACGCGTCCACCGAGTAGTTCCCCTTCAACAGCCGCAACTTCGTCATCCCACCAACCGGCTGCGCGAGATCCACGCTCTCCCCGCTGTCCAACTCCAGCGCACTGACCTCGGCATCCGACGGCTTCCCATCCCGCCCCACCGTCAGCACGGTCAACTCGTACATCTCGGCCTCGGCCGTGAACCCGACAGCCGTGACCACGCCCCCAGCCGTGATCCGCGCCCCGCCGGACCCCACCGCGACCTCGGCAGGGTCCAACGTCACCTCGACGTCCGCGGACCCGTTGGCAGGCACCGTGATCTCCGAGGCGCTCACCCTGACCGCCTTGTTGTCGACGCTGATCGGCATGGTGACCGCCTGCGCCGACCCGTTGCGATAACTCAGCTTCTTGCTGATCGGCGGCAACTGCGTGTGCGGAAACCTCAACACCCCAAAGCTCAAACTCGAAGCGCTGGCAACAACCCGCGCCCCAACAGCCCTGGCGACGTCGAGCCGCCCACTCCCCTCCTCGAAAACGCCGCGCCCGATCGACTTCGCACTCCCGGTGAGCACCGCCTTCAGCTCCGCCCCACCCCACTCGGGATGCGCCTGCTTCACCAACGCAGCAGCCCCAGCCACATGCGGCGCCGCCATCGACGTCCCATCCGCCCTCGTGTGCAACGCGTCAATCGGCTCACCCATGCTCGTCCCAGCCGCCCGCGCCGCCCCGACGTCCTCCCCAGGCGCCACCACATCCGGCTTGACCGCGAAATCCCCCACCCGCGGCCCCCGGCTGGAAAACCGGCTCAGCCGATCAGCCTTGCTGACACTCCCCACCGCCAGCGCGGCATCAGCAGCCGCCGGCGAACTGACCCCGTCCTCCCCCTCATTCCCAGCCGCCACCACGAACAACGTCCCGAACTGCTCGGAAAGACGATCAACGGCAAGGGACAGGGGATCCGTGCCGTCACTCGCCCCACCGCCAAGACTGAGGTTGACCACCCCAGCTCGCGGCGCAGCCCACTCCATGGCCGCCAACACGGCCGACTCGTCACACGTCTCGTCCGCACAAACCTTGCCCACCAACAACCGAGCATCCTTGGCAACCCCGCCAAAGACCCCGTCGCCGGCCACAGTCGCCGCAACATGCGTCCCGTGCCCGAACGTGTCCTTCACCCCAGTACCAGTGAAGTCCTTGGCCTCCAGCACCTTCCCCGTGAGGTCCGGATGGTCCGCGTCAATCCCGCCATCCAGCACCGCAACGGTCACCCCACGCCCCGTGAACCCCAAGTCCCACGCAGCAGGTGCCCCAACCTGCGCAAAGCTCTCCGCGTCCAGCAATCGAACCCGCCCGTCCAACCACACCTTCCGAACGCCCGCATCCCGCTTGATGCCCTCCCAAGCACCCCCGAGCGCACTCTTGGCCAGCACGCGCGCATCCCGGTCAACGATCAACGGCAACGTGTCCCGGCTACCGTCATCCCGCCCTTGCTCGATCAACCCGGTGACGTCGAACAACCGCCTGTCGACCTTGCCACTCCGGATCAACGGCACAGCATCCTGCGGCACGACCTCAACATGCCCCTTGGCCGTGTACCGCTGATGGAACAACACCCCATCCCGCCCGGCCCCAGGCGCCACCGTGACCTGATCACCTTGCAGAACAACACGATCCCCAGTGACCAACGTGACCGCCTTGGGCGCCGAAACACCAAGACGCGGCGCACTGGAAGGTAACCGCTCAGCCCCAGCCGAAGGAGCCCCAACGCCCCCGGCAACCACAATGAGCGCAGCACCGATCGCCACCCCGCGCAGCATGAAAGCCTCCCGCTCGCACCGATCCCGGCAGCGCAGCGGCGAGTGCGCGAGATCGACACTGGCCGGGAAAACGTTTTCCGTCAAGCGCCACACGGCGTACAGCGCAACCACACCGGCAGAGGAACGCGAGCGGGCACAGCGGAGGGTGGAGCAGCGCCGAAGGGCAGGGATCGGCGGCAATCCGCCCAGGAGGCCGAGCGGAGAGCGGAGCGAGGCGAGGCCGAGCGGGGCGAAGCGGGGCGAAACGAGGCGGGGCGGGGCGGAGCGGGCGAAGCGAAGTGAGGCGAGGCGAGGCGGGGCGAGGCGAAGCGGGGCGAGGCGAAGCGGGGCGAGGCGAAGCGGGGCGAGGCGAAGCGGGGCGAGGCGAAGCGGGGCGAGGCGAAGCGGGGCGAGGCGAAGCGGGG
>NZ_JBEXPJ010000015.1:0-16710 GCF_040611995.1 Lentzea sp. NPDC006480 | reverse complement strand
GCGAAGGGCGCTCCGGTACGACTTGGGACAGGACCCCCACCCGGACCGCACCACCTACGCCCCGAGCGTTCCTTGCGGATCTCGAACACCACAACCCCTGAACAACTCAGGCGTTGCAACGACCACTAGAACCCAAGAGATCGGCGGGGGTCTGGGGGCGGAGGCCCCCAGAGGAAGCGCCCAACGCGAGGCGGCCACCGGCCCGGTCGCGGATCGCACGCACCAGGAACCCGCCAACAAACAGGGGACGACCTGAGCAACTCAAGCGCGGGACACCAAAGGCGGCCCCGCACAAGAATCACTTGACCCCAGCCGCATCCATCCCCCGCAACTCCTTCTTCAAATCCTGAATCTCATCCCGCAACCGAGCCGCCAACTCGAACTGCAGATCCCGAGCCGCATTCATCATCTGATCAGTCAACGACTGCACCAGATCCGCCAGCTCCGACCGAGCCATCCCAGCCCGCTCATGCGAAGCCACCACCCCAGAAGACCGACCACCTTCCCCGGTAGCCCGCTTCCCCCGAGACTGGTTCCGCCCAGACCCTCCAACCGGAACCTCGTCCTCCACCTCGGAGTACACCGCCTCCAAGATGTCGGTGATCTTCTTCCGCAGCGGCTGCGGATCAATCCCGCGTTCCTCGTTGTACGCGACCTGCTTCTCGCGCCGCCGGTTCGTCTCGTCGATCGCGTGGCGCATCGAGTCGGTGATGCGGTCCGCGTACATGTGGACCTCACCCGACACGTTGCGAGCCGCACGGCCGATCGTCTGCACCAGCGACGTCCCGGACCGCAGGAAGCCTTCCTTGTCCGCGTCCAGAATCGCCACCAGCGACACCTCTGGCAGGTCGAGACCCTCCCGCAGCAGGTTGATGCCGATCAGCACGTCGAAGTCACCGAGACGCAGCTGGCGCAACAACTCCACGCGACGCAGCGTGTCGACCTCGGAGTGCAGGTACCGAACCCGGATCCCCAGCTCCAGCAGGTAGTCCGTGAGGTCCTCGGCCATCTTCTTCGTCAGCGTCGTGACGAGAACACGCTCGTCCCGCTCCGCCCGCTCGCGAATCGAGTGCACCAGGTCGTCGATCTGGCCCTCGGTCGGCTTCACCACGATCTGGGGATCGACCAGACCGGTGGGCCGAATCACCTGCTCGACGAACTCGCCGCCGGACTGCCCGAGCTCGTACGGCCCCGGCGTCGCGGACAGGTACACGACCTGACCGATCCGGTCGGCGAACTCCTCCCACGTCAACGGCCTGTTGTCCAACGCCGAGGGCAGGCGGAAGCCGTGCTCCACCAAGTTCCTCTTGCGGGAGGCGTCGCCCTCGTACATGCCACCGATCTGCGGCACCGTCACGTGCGACTCGTCGATGACCATCAGGAAGTCGTCGGGGAAGTAGTCGAGCAGCGTGGCGGGGGCGGTGCCGGGGCCGCGGCCGTCGATGTGGCGCGAGTAGTTCTCGATGCCGTTGCAGAAGCCGACCTGGCGCATCATCTCGATGTCGTAGGACGTGCGCATGCGCAGGCGCTGGGCTTCGAGCAGCTTGCCCTGGCGTTCCATCTGGGCGAGCGTCGTCTCCAGCTCGGCCTCGATGTCCCGGATCGCGCGCTCCATGCGCTCCGGGCCGGCGACGTAGTGGGTGGCCGGGAAGATCCGGAGGTCGTTCACCTCGCGGACGATGTCGCCCGTCAGCGGGTGGAGGTAGTAGAGCTTGTCGATCTCGTCGCCGAAGAACTCGACGCGGACGGCCAGCTCCTCGTAGGACGGGATGATCTCGACCGTGTCGCCGCGCACGCGGAACGAGCCGCGGGTGAACGACATGTCGTTGCGGGTGTACTGGACGTCGACCAGCAGGCGCAGGAACGCGTCGCGGTCGACCTCCACGCCGGTCTCGAGGCGGATCGAGCGGTCGAGGTAGGACTGGGGCGTGCCGAGGCCGTAGATGCACGACACCGAGGCGACCACGATGACGTCGCGCCGGGTCAGCAGCGACATGGTGGCGGAGTGCCTCAGCCGCTCGACGTCCTCGTTGATCGAGGAGTCCTTCTCGATGTACGTGTCCGTCTGCGGGATGTACGCCTCTGGCTGGTAGTAGTCGTAGTAGCTGACGAAGTACTCCACCGCGTTGTGCGGGAAGAGCTCCTTCAGCTCGTTGGCCAGCTGGGCGGCCAGGGTCTTGTTCGGCGCCATGACCAGGGTGGGCCGCTGCAGCCGCTCGACCAGCCACGCCGTGGTGGCCGACTTGCCGGTACCGGTGGCGCCGAGCAGCACCACGTCGCGCTCGCCCGTGCGGACGCGGCGTTCCAGCTCGTCGATGGCCGCGGGCTGGTCACCGGCCGGCTGGTAGTCGCTGACCACGCGGAACTGCCCGTCGGACCGGACGATGTCGCCGACGGGACGGTGCTCGGAGTGCGCCTTGACGGTGCTCTCCTCTGGCGGGAGCTCGGTTGCGAAAGCCACGGCGCCACGTTACGCCGGGGGTCTGACAATTTCTGATCGGCCCTGGTCAGAGCCCTAGTCGCACGGGCAGCAGGAGCAGTCGCAGTCGCAGCAGTCGCACGTGTCGCAGCAGTCGCAGTCGAACGGGTTCTCCCGGCGCTTGTCGCTCCACGGGCCCGGGAACGGGTCGCGGCAGCAGAACTGACAGGTGCCGCACTGGTAGAGGAACGCCCCGCAGCCGGCGAAGCATCCGCGTGGCTGCGGCTGCCAGTTCAGCCGCGGGTACGCCCACAGCCCGCTGCCCGGATCCGACCAGGTGGGTTTGTGCGGGTCGCGGCCCTTCCGGCCGAACACCCGGATGATCGACTCCTCCAGCTCGTGCACCAGCAGCTTGTGCACCAGCCGCGCGTCCGTGAACTCGATCTCGTCGAGCGCCAGCCTGATCCCCGTCACCGCGTCCAGGCACAGCCGATGTGCCTCGTCGACCGATGTCCCGGTGGCCAGCAACGGGTTCCACGCACCCGACGCGCGGTCCTCATCCAGGTCCTCCGCGGCGTCGATCAGGTGCGCGACCCGCCCGAACAGCCGTCCGACCTCGCGCAGCGGTTCGGCGTTCTGCGGCCTTCCGGCGATGAACGCCGTCTGCGCGACGGCGAACCCGGTCGCGGTCTCCGTCGGCTCCGTCACCAGCAGCACCGAACTGCCCAGCCCCGCCGCACGCTCCACCTCGGGCTGCCGCCGCACCGTGTCGATCATTACCGACGCGTCGAACCCCAGGTCGGAGGCCGTTCCGAGGCCCTTGGCGGCCCAGCGCTGCGCCACCGCCCGTCCCGCCCAGCCGACCTTGCCGGCGAGCCCGTCCCCGTCGTCCACGTGGTCGTGGATCTTCAACGACGCCAGCACCAGCGACACCGACGCCGCCAGCCGCGCGCCGTCGCCGATGGCCACGTCCGCGGACTTCATGCCCCGCAACGCACACGGCCCGGCCGTCCGCCTCGACACGACCGACTGCGCCTCGACCGCCGCCGAGATCAACAGCCCGTCGTAGTTGGTGACGAGCCTCGACAGATGACCGTGCTCGTCGCGCAACGACAGGCACATCCCGCACAGGTGCGCGAGCCACGCGGACCGCAGCTCAGCGCCCATTCTGTTGCGGCAGGGGCGGATGATCCCGAACATGCGCGGCATCCTAAGTGGCCGGAGCGCCGAACGATGGCAGTATCGCGGACGTGGCACACATCCATCCGCCGAAGATCGAGTACTTCGACCTGGACGCCAAGAGCAACACCGATCCCAAGGGACAGCTGAGAAGTGTCGACGAGTACCGCCTGACGCCGACCGGCCTCTACATGTTCCGGCCGCTCGCCGGCCACCCGAAGATCAGCCACTTCGAGAGCTGGTTCCTGCCCAAGCTCAACATCCGGGTCACGCGCCAGTCCTGGCACCCCGGTCACGAGCTCGACTTCGACTTCTACGTGGACGTCGTGGAGATCAACGCGATCGGCACCGTCTGGAAAACGACCGACCTGTACCTCGACCTGATCGTCCGAACGGGTCACAGCGTGATCGTGCTGGACACGGACGAGCTGATCGCCGCACTTCAGCACAAGTTGATCACCCCGGAACGCGCGCAATGGGCCCTGGAAACCACCTACACAGCGGTGTCGGGAATTTCAGCGCACGGTCACGATGTAGTCAGGTGGCTCACCTCTTCGGGTTGTTCCACCACCTGGCGTTGATACACAGAGTGTGGTCGTCATCTGACCGTGACGTAACAAATCGACCCGGCGTGTAACTGGGCGCACTTATTTGACTACCCTCGGCGTCGTGGGAGCGGTCACTACACCTCAGCTGGTCGATGTCGTCGACACCATTTCGGGCGTGCGCACCTATTCGTCCGGTGGCTCACGAACTCTCAGTTCGTGCGACGTCGAACGGTGGGGTCTGCGAATCGAGCATCCCACCCCGGAGGACCCGTTCTCGGACGCCGAGGTCACCTGGCTGATGCCCGAACTGGGCCTGCGCCTCACGACCTACCGCGCCCGCTCACGCCACTCCCGCAGCGGCCCGAGCGTCCTCTCGGCAGTCCGGGTGGAGCGCGACCACCGCCACTGGCAGACCACGGACCTGTTGCTGGGCCTGGCAGTTCCCGGCGGCACGACCCCGCGCATCGTCCGCAACGAGGAGTTCGCCGCCGCCGTCGCGGGCCGGATCCTGCGTCCCGGCGACGCCGACCAGGCCCTGCGCACGATCCACCGCACCCTCGAAGAGCTCAGCAACGTCAACCACAACCTCACGTCGTGGCTGACCTGGCAGGGCATCTACGACTCCTGGCCGCCCCTGTAGGCCTCGACCCGTGCGACCGCCTGCCGCATCCACGGTCCCTTCGCCTCGCCGTAGGCGAACCCGGTGGAGTCGGTCGCAAACCGCTGGGACAGCTCGACCTTGAGGTTCTCGTACTCCTGACGAGCCTGCGCGTCCTGCCGAATCCAGTTGCGGAAGTCGATCGCCCATCGCCAGCCCGGCCCGCCGAACACCCGCAGGTGCAGGTTCACCCGCCGGCCGGGATCAGCGCCGGCGTGCAGCCGCTTGCTCCAGTCACCTTCGCCCTGCGGGGTGTCGGTGTACGGCCCCACGTACGGAAAACCGGCCTGCGCCAACGACTCCCGCAACGAGTCGGCCGTCTCCATGTCCTCGACCGCCAGCTGGAAGTCCAGCACGTCCTTGGCCGCCAACCCGGGCACCGCGGTCGACCCGATGTGCTCGACGTGCCGCCCACCGGCCGCCAAGCTGATCCGCCGCGCCACCCTCCGAGCCTGAGCAGGCCACCGCCCGTCGTACGGCACCACGATCGGCGAGCCGGACGCGTACGACTGCGTCCGCACGTTCTTCTCGAACCCCACCAGCCGATCCCACAACACGGTGACGTCCGGAACCTCCCCGGAGTTGTCCAGCCACACGTCCGCCACAGCCCGGCGCTGCTCGTCCGTGGCCTGCGCGGCAATCCGGTTCTCCGCGTCCTGCCGATCCATCCCGCGACTGGTGACGAGTCGCCGCAGCCGGGTCTCGGCATCCGCGTACACGACGATCACCAGGTGGTACGCCGCCGCCATGTCCCGCTCCACCAGCAGCGGGATGTCGTGCACGACGATGGCGTCCTCAGGCGCCTCGGCCATCCGCTGCCCGGTCAACGCCCCGATGCGCGGATGCGTGATCCCGTTGAGCGTCTGCCTGGCGTCCTCAGACGCAAACGCCTTGGCCGCCAACGCCGCCCGGTTCAACGTGCCGTCGTCGTTCAGCACGTCCTCACCGAACGCCTTCACGACCTCCTTGAGCCCGTCGCTACCGGGCTCCAGCACCTCACGCGCGAGCTGGTCCGCATCGATCACCACTGCGCCGTTCTCGGCGAGCAGCTTCGCGATCGTCGACTTCCCGGACCCGATTCCCCCGGTCAACCCCACCCTGAGCATGCCGCACAGGCTAGACCGGCGGCGTCATGCACTGCTGGGCGAGTACCGGCAGCACAGCCATCAACCGAGCCTGCGGGAGGAAGTTGTTCCGGTTGCGCACCACGAACGTCGACTTCCCGAGCGACCCGATCAGCAACTGCTCGTCCTTGCCCTCGATCAACGTCCCCTTCTGCTTCCCGACGTCGACCTCGGTGATCTTCGCCCCGCCACCCCGCTCAGCCTCGACGCTCTCGGCCACCCGCGTCCGCGCCGTCAGCTCGTCGGTGTACGTCGACAGCCCGATGACGATCTTGGCGTCGTCCAGGTTCTTCTTCTCGGGAATCCCGTAATAACAATCGATCTTCCCGGTCTTGCCGATCGAGGGCTCCTTGATCCCGATGATGATCCTGGGCTCCCCGGGCAACTCCTGCCCGACCGTCGCGTTCATGACATCAACGGGCACCACGAGCTCGCAGTCGTCCGGCAACGGCCGATCCACCATCAACGGAACCCGCGACGGCGTGGTCGGCGGAGTGATCTTCGGAATCTGCGGCGGCGGCGCCTGAGTCTGCGGCGCCACACCAGAGCAGGCCGCGCACAACGTCAGCGCCACCGCGCCCAGCACACCGAAGAAATTGTTCCCACGCATAGGTTTGCCAACCTACACAACGCCTCAAGCCCACCACCACCGAGTGAACGAGTGACCTCCACAGCGCCTGCGCCAAGGCGTCTGAAAGCACTGCACCGTGCACAAGCGGTCCCGGCCCACGTCCATGAAGGGAACCTTCCTCCACCTGAGGTGTGAACTGGTCCCCGGAAGTTGGACTGGCTAAGTAGAGGTAAGGCCGCGAGGGCCTGGGCTCGGTATTCGGCCGGGCTTGCAGACGCCAGAGCCCACCAACGCGAAAGAGCCCCGCACCTGGGGTGCGGGGCTCTTTTTCAGGCTCTAGCTCACATGCCGCCCGACAGCTTCTCGCGGAGAGCCGCGAGCTGCTCGTCGGAGGCCAGCGTGCCACCGGACTGAGCCGGCGCGCCGACCGAAGCGGAAGGAGCGTCCCCACCCGAGGTGTAGTTGCCCGCACCCTCGGCCGAAGCCTCTTCCTCAGCCTCAGCGGCCTTCTTGATCTGCTTCATGTGCGACTCGTAACGAGTGTGCGCCTCGGCGTACTGGCGCTCCCACTCCTCACGCTGCTTGTCGAAGCCGTCCTGCCACTCCTGGGTCTCCGGGTCGAAGCCCTCGGGGTAGATGTAGTTCCCCTGGTCGTCGTACTCGGCGGCCATGCCGTACTGGGTCGGGTCGAACTCGGTGTCGACCGTGAAGCCCTCGTTGGCCTGCTTGAGCGACAGCGAGATGCGACGGCGGTCGAGGTCGATGTCGATGACCTTGACCATGACGTCGTCGCCGACCTGGACGACCTGCTCCGGGATCTCGACGTGGCGCTCGGCCAGCTCGGAGATGTGGACCAGGCCCTCGATGCCCTCGTCCACGCGGACGAACGCACCGAACGGAACCAGCTTCGTGACCTTGCCCGGCACGATCTGGCCGATCGCGTGGGTGCGGGCGAACTGGCGCCACGGGTCTTCCTGCGTGGCCTTCAGCGACAGGGAGACGCGCTCGCGCTCCATGTCGACGTCGAGGACCTCGACGGTGACTTCCTGGCCGACCTCGACAACCTCGGACGGGTGGTCGATGTGCTTCCAGGACAGCTCCGAGACGTGGACGAGACCGTCGACGCCACCCAGGTCCACGAAGGCACCGAAGTTGACGATCGAGGACACGACGCCCTTGCGGACCTGGCCCTTCTGCAGCTGGTTGAGGAACTCGCTGCGGACCTCGGACTGGGTCTGCTCGAGCCACGCGCGGCGGGACAGGACCACGTTGTTGCGGTTCTTGTCCAGCTCGATGATCTTCGCCTCGAGCTCACGGCCGACGTACGGCTGGAGGTCGCGGACGCGACGCATCTCGACGAGGGAGGCGGGGAGGAAGCCGCGCAGGCCGATGTCGAGGATGAGACCACCCTTGACGACCTCGATGACGGTGCCCTTGACGGGCTCGTCCTTCTCCTTGAGGGCCTCGATGGTGCCCCACGCGCGCTCGTACTGGGCGCGCTTCTTGGAGAGGATCAGGCGGCCTTCCTTGTCCTCCTTCTGGAGAACAAGTGCCTCGACCTCGTCACCAACCTTGACAACCTCGTTGGGGTCGACGTCGTGCTTGATCGACAGTTCGCGCGAGGGGATGACGCCCTCGGTCTTGTAGCCGATGTCGAGCAGGACCTCGTCCCGGTCGACCTTGACGATCGTGCCTTCGACGATGTCGCCATCGTTGAAGTACTTGATCGTCTTGTCGATAGCAGCGAGGAAGTCCTCCTCCGTCCCGATGTCGTTGATCGCGACCTGCTTGGGCGCAGCGGCAACGGGGGCGGTGGTGGTGTCGGTGGACATTAGGTAGGTGGCTCCGGTACGGATTGGCATTAATGAGTGGTAGTGGTGCGCGCGCAGCATCGCAGCGACCTGGAATCCCCGACCGTTCTGGATCATGGGCAGCACTAACCCACTACGCGGGCGTTATCGTACGCGGCCGCGAGAGGTGTGAGCAAACCAGCCCCCAGGTGAAGGAGCAGTGTGTCCAACCAGCACGCGAGCGCGGAGCAAGCGCTCGGCACGGCCGGCATCGTCAAGCGCGGAGCGGACGCCGCGGAGTCACGCCTGGCGAACCGCGTCTGGTGGGACGCGGACGCCGACGACTACCACGAGACGCACGGCGACTTCCTGGGCGCGGCCGACTTCGTCTGGTGCCCTGAGGGCCTGCGTGAGGAGGACACCCGCTACCTGGGTGACATCGCTGGTCAGAGCATCCTGGAGGTCGGCTGCGGCAGTGCCCCGTGCGCCCGCTGGCTCAAGGCCAACAAGGCGAACGTCACGGCGCTGGACATCTCCGAAGGCATGCTCAGGCACGCCCGCGAGCACAACGACAGCACCGGCATCCAGGTCCCGCTCGTGCAGGCCAGCGCCGACCAGCTGCCGTTCGCGGACGACTCCTTCGACGCCGCCTGCTCGGCTTTCGGCGCGGTGCCGTTCGTGGCCGACGTGCAAGAGGTCTTCAGCGAGATCGCCCGCGTCCTCAAGCCCGGCGGCGACTGGGTCTTCGCGGTGAACCACCCGATGCGGTGGATCTTCCCCGACGACCCCGGCCCGCTCGGCCTGACCGTCACGCAGTCGTACTTCGACCGCACCCCTTATGTAGAGGTCGACGGCGAGGGCCACGCCGTGTACGTCGAGCACCACCGCACCCTCGGCGACTACGTCCGGGCCCTCACGAACACCGGCTTCACGCTCGAAGACCTCGTCGAGCCCGAGTGGCCGAAGGGACACACCCGGATCTGGGGCCAGTGGAGCCCGCTGCGGGGCAAGCTCTTCCCCGGCACCGCGATCTTCCGCACGCGCCTGACGTCGTAATCTCATCGGCCATGACCTCGGCACGCGGACTCGTGGCGGCCCAGTCGGCTCGGTTCACGTCACTGGACCCGTTACTCCCGTCGGCCGTCGAACCACCCACCGACGGCCACGTCATCACGGCCGCGCTCGCGGACGGCGCGCGCGTCGCCGGGGTCATCAGCCACAAAACGTACGAAGAGCACTCCACGATCCGGCTCTGGTCCACCGCGCAGGTGTGGGAGCTGTTGCCGCTGGTCGGCACCTCGCAGGGGATGGACGCGCTGCTCACCCGCTTCCGCCGGCACCTCGACACGCAGGACGTCCACGACGAGGACAGCGCGTGCGTGGTGCACTGGCCGAGCCGTGACACGAAAGCGGCGCGCGCGTTCCTCGACCACGGCCTGGTACCGCTGTCCGTGCTCGCCGTGCGGCTGAGAGCACCTCAACCACGTCTCCCCCGCACGCTGACGATCCGCCGCGCCACTCCGCACGACCTGGACGCCGTGCTGGAGCTGTCGCTGGCCGAGCTGGAGTACTCGTCGTTCGTCGGCTCCACGCTCGTCCGCCCGGAAGCGCGAGCCGTCAAGCAACGCGCGCTCGCCGAACGCCTCGCCAACGCGAGCCCCATCTGGCTCGCCGAACGGGACGGCATCGCGGTCGCGCTCGCCGAGTGCGCGATCGTGTCGTCCGAACCCGGCACGATGGCCGCGATGAGACTGCCCCGCGGCCGCTGGGGCTATGTGAACTGCGTCTCCGTGCTGCCGGGAGCCCGCGGCACCGGCATCGGCCAGCAGCTCGTCGCGTACGCCCACCAGGAGCTTCACCGGATGGGCGCGGTCGGCACGTACCTCTACTACAACCCGCCGAACCCGCTGAGCAGCGTCTTCTGGCCCCGTCAGGGCTACCGGCCGCTGTGGACCGTGTGGGAAGTACGCCCCGCCGCGGCCCTTAGGTGACCTATGTCCGACTTGCCGCCGGGCGAAGTCTGCGCGAGAATTTGTACTGACCGGTCAGTTTAAACGGAAGGTAAACCCGTGGAGATCCACGCAAGTCGCGCAGGCGTCAACGGAGGACATGGTCCTCTGCTGCGCCCGACTTCGCTGACCGTGAAGCCGGGAGAGCTGACGCTGGTCGCGGGCGAGCCCGGCACCGGTCACACCGCGCTCGGCCTGCTGCTCTCCGGCCGCATCAAGCCCTCCACGGGCACGGTCTCGCCGGACCCGAAGATCCTGCGCAAGCAGGTCGTGCTGGTCGACGCCCCCGAGGTGAACGAGCCGGAGGAAGCGCTCACCCTCTCCGCCATCGTCGGCGAGGAGCTCGCGATGAACGGCATGCGCTCCGGCAAGAAGGCGGTGCACGACTGGTTGGTCGAGCACGCCGCCGACGAGCACGCCAACAAGCGCTTCGAGCACGTGCCGCCACACACGCGCTGCGCCGTGATGCTCGAACTCGCCTCCGAACGCCCCGGCGTCACGGCACTCGTCCTCGACTGCCCGGACCGCTACCACCCCAACCCGCGCGAGTGGTTCGCCTTGGCGCAGAACTACGTGACCCCCGAACGGTCCGTGGTCGCCCTGTGCTCGAACTCCTCCGCCCACATCCTCGACATCCCGCACGCGCGCCTTGGTGAGGACAACAACGACACCAAGATGGAGATCACCGCATGAGCGCCCTTCGCATGGCCTTCAACGAACTTCGCCGGATCACCTCCGGCAAGCTCCCCAAGCTCGCCGTCCTGGCTCTGGCCCTCGTGCCTCTGCTGTACGCGTCGCTCTACCTGTACGCCAACAAGGACCCGTACGCGAACCTCCACAACGTCCCAGCCGCACTGGTGGTGAAGGACAAGGGCGCCAAGGACCTCAACGCCGGCAAGGACGTCGCGGACGAACTGCTCAAGGGCAACAAGTTCAAGTGGCAGGTCGTGGACAACCCCGCCGACGCCGACGAGGGCGTGCGCAAGGGCAAGTACATCTTCGCCCTGACGCTCCCGGAGGACTTCTCCGAGGCGCTCACGTCCGCCGAGCAGAACAAGCCCCGCCAGGGCGTGCTGACGCTGACCACCAACGACGCCAACAACTACCTGGGCAGCACGATCGCGAACCAGGTCGTCGCCGAGGTGCGTCGCGCCGTCACCGCGAAGGTCTCCACCGAGGCCGCCGACAAGCTGCTGCTGGGCTTCTCCACGATCCGCGAGGAGACGACCAAGGCGGCCGACGGCGCCAAGCAGCTCGCGGACGGCAGCGCCACCCTGCGCGACAAGATCGGTGAGCTCGACAGCGGTGTCCAGCAGCTCTCCTCCGGTGCGGTGACCGCTGCGGACGGTGCCGCGCAGCTGCGGGACGGCACGCACGAGCTCCGCTCGCAGACCGCGCAACTCCCCGCCGGCGCGCAGAAGATCGCCGATGGCGCGCGACAGGTCGCCAACGGCAACGAGACCGCCGCTACGCAGGCCGAGGAGTACGCGAAGAAGGCCCAAGCGCTCGTCGGCGTGCTCGACCAGGCGAACGGCGACGTCGCGAACCACTTGCGCGCCTTGGGCTTCACCGAGGCCCAGGTGCAGCAGGTGATGAGCACGCTCACCCAGGTCCGCAAGCCGGTCGACGACGCGAACGGCAAGGTGCAGGGCGCCGCGGGTGACCTGCGCAAGCTCGCGAACGGCGCGGACCAGGTCGCGGACGGCGCCGAGCAGCTCTCGTCGAAGATGCCCGGTCTCGTCACCGGCATCGGCAAGCTCGACGACGGCGCCACGAAGCTCGCCGACGGCAACGCCCAGCTGCGCGACGGCCTGCAGAAGGCCGCGACGGGCACGCCACAGCTCAAGGACGGCGCGACCAAGCTCGCGAGCGGTGCGGCGGAGCTGAGCAACGGCCTGTCCGGCGGCGTGAACAAGATCCCGAACGCGGACGACCCGACGCGCGCGGCGATCGCCCAGGCCATCGGTGACCCGGTGGCGGTGAAGGGCCTGTCCCAGACGAAGGCCGCCACTTACGGCGCCGGTCTGGCTCCGTTCTTCCTCGGCCTGGCAACGTGGATCGGCGCGTTCGTGCTCTTCCTGCTGCTGCGCCCGCTCTCACGCCGTGCGCTCGCCGCTGGACAGTCAGCGTTGCGCGTCGCGTTGGGCGGATGGTTGCCAGGTGCGGTGCTCGGCATCGTGCAGGTGCTCGTGATGTTCTCGGTCGTGCGGTTCGTGGTCGACATCGAGCCGTCGAACCCCTTCGGCACGTTCGGGTTCCTCGTGCTGATGTCGCTGACGTTCGTCGCGATCCTGCACGCGCTCAACGCCGCGTTCGGTGCCGTGGGCAAGTTCCTGGGACTGATCCTGCTGATCCTGCAGCTGGTCAGCGCGGGCGGCACGTTCCCGTGGCAGACGATCCCGGTGCCGCTGTACCCGCTGCACTACGGCCTGCCGATGGGCTACGCGGTCGACGGCCTGCGTCATCTGATGTACGGCGGCGACCTGGGCAGCGTCGGACACGACGCTTTGATCCTTCTCGCGTGGCTCGTCGGGGCCCTAGCCTTGTCATCCGTGGCGGCCTACAAGCAGCGGGTGTGGACACCTTCCAAGCTCAAGCCGGAGCTGGTGCTGTGAGCGCCCACAAAAGTGCACGGACAACCGCGACCAAGCAGAAGCTCTTCGACGCGGCGCTGAAGCTGGTCGGCGAACGGGGTGCCGCCTCGGTGACGGTCGACGAGATCGCCGCGGAGGCGGGCGTCGCCAAGGGCACGATCTACTACAACTTCGCCTCGAAGGACGCTCTGGTCGAAGCGCTGCTGCGGCACGGGGTCGAGATCCTCGCGGGCCGGCTGCGGTCCGCCGAGGAGGCCGAGAACTCGCTGGAGGCACTGGTCGACGAGATGCTCGGCTTCTGGGCCGAATATCCGGCGTTCGGCCAGCTGCTGGTCTCCGAGCTGTGGCGCACGCCGGGCCAGTGGCACGGCACTCTCTCGTTGCTGCGCGACGACATCGTGTCGATCGTGCGCGGTCAGATGAAGCGCCTGTCCGACGCGGGCCGACTGCCAGAAGGGGTCGAGGTCGGCACCGCGTCGGCGGCGTTGTTCGGCACGCTGCTCGTGATCGCGCTGGACTGGCAGGTGTTCCAGCCCGAGCGGTCACGGGCTCAGGTGCGGGACTCGGTCATGCACCTGGTACGTGGACTTGGACAGGCCCGCTGAACTCCTGCGGCCGGGTCTGGTCCTGCAGCTCGGTCAGCCGCTTGATCAGCACGACGGCCAGCACGGCGGCGATGACCGTGAAGGCCGTCGTCACCCACGTCCAGGTGGCGACGACGGACAGCTCCGCGTCCGCCAGCGCGAGCCGCCCCATTGCGCCGCCGACGTACGACATCGCGAGGTACGCCGCCCACCACACGGCGATGAAACCGTGCTTGTCCCGGGCCTCCAGCGGACGGTCCTGCTGCGCCGGGTCGAAGGCACGCCACACGTCCTGGACGATCTGCGCCGGGTACCAGAGGTTCACGACAGGCGTGAACCACGAGCCGATCGCCCACCCGCGCGAGTGCCGGTGGTCCACGGGGTAGGTGACCCGCTCGGCGTTCTGCCGCGACCGGTAGATCCACACGATGAACACCACGCCGGCCGCGATCGTCACCAGCAGACCCGGCAGGTTGACCATCACCGAGAAGGCGTCGGCCGCGCGTGCGTCGTCCATCGTCGCGTTGCCCTCGGTGTACGCCTGCACGACGTCCGCGCTGCGCTGCGAGGCGATCCCGTCCAGGACGGAGAAGACGGCGTCGAGTCCGATGAGGACGGACGCGGCCACACCGATGCCGCGGACCGGTCTGAACGGTTCGGTGATCATGATTCCCCCACTTGGACTGCGTTCAACTGCTTGATCATCCGCGCCGCCAGCACCGCCGCCGCAACGCCGAGCGCGGCGGAGAGCGTGCCCCAGGCAGCGGCGTCCCGCAGCGTCAGCCCGGGCACCGAGGCGACCAGGTTCCCGGCGATGAAGGTGGCCCACCACGCCCTGACGAGGCCGCTGAACGGCCGCTCCCGAAGCGCGGTCATGGGCTGTGACCGGTCCGACCCGCGCCAGATGTCCTGCATCACCGCGTACGGAATGAACAGGTTCGCGAGCGGGATGATCCACCCGACGAACACCCACATGTTCGTGTAGCGGTGCTGGTGCTTGGACGTGATGACGTCCGAGTTGAGCCGTGCCTGGCTCATCCACGAGATGAAGACGACTCCAGCCACGACATGCGCGAACAACGCGACCCAGTACGGCATGGGCTCGGCAGGCGAGACCCACAGCAGCACGGTCGTCACGACCTCGGTTCCCGCCGCGAACGCGATCAGGCCCGTCGCCGCGGTGCCGACGCCATGCGCCGACCTCACAGCACTCACGATTTCCCCCCAGGAAATGCACACGTCCCCCGACGTCGGCGCGGAGCGTACAACCTCAACGCCCGATCGAGCGATGTGTTTGGTCGTGCGGGGCTAAATGGCCGGCGGTACGAACGAAGACATGTCGAAACCGCTACGCGTCCTCGTCGCGCTTCTGGCCTGCTGTGCCCTCACGACGACCCCGGCGCTCGCCGCCGCGCCCGCGACGGCCACCGCCTCGTTCCAGGAGGTCCTGTTCCGCCCAGCCGACGGCGTCCTCGACTTCGAGGAGACGGCTGACGGCATCAAGGTGTCCGGCGAGTTCAAGAAGGGCTTCGCGTCCGCCGACCCCGACGACTACCAGCTGCAGGTCCTCGACAACGCGGACGTGGTCGTGGACTTCAGCAAGGACTTCCAGAAGGTCGCCGAGATCACCTCGCCCAAGGTCGCGAAGTTCGAGTTCACGACCAAGACCAAGCAGAAGATCGCCGACATCCGCAACGAGGACCTGGTGATCCGCCAGCTCGTGGACGTGGCGGCGGGCATCAAGGTGCAGGCCGAGATCGGCCGCGCGAAGGTCGTCAAGTAGCGGTCAGCGGGCGTCCTCGTGGTGCAGCGAGGGCGCCCGCCCTTCCAACGCCCGTTCGACGGCCTCCAGCACGGCCCGGCTCGTGCGCTGCGCGGCGTCGTGCGCGAAGTGGCCCAGCAGCACCTGCTGCGTCGGGTTCGGCAGCACCGGGTCCGGCACCGGCCCGCACGTGTGCACCTCCACCACCGGCGCGCCCTCGGCCAGCAGGTGCCGCACGGCTCGTAGGACGGCTGTGCGGTAGTTGTCGTGCACCCACGCGACCAGCAGGTTCACTCGTTGACCTCGAAGCTCGTACTCGACCTCGGACGCCAGCTCGGCGGGCTTGGCCCAGTCGGCCCTGACCCAGGTGGGCCGGTGTCCTCGCCGCAACGACGCCCGCGCCGCCCGTCCGGGTCCGTCGTCGGCCATCAGCGGCTGGGTCCGCGACGGCAGCACGACCTGCCACCCGCGTTCGACCAGCTTCTGCGCACATCCGGCCAGCATTCCGGTCCCGCCGAGCACCAGAGCCGTTCTCACCGAGCACGCTCCTCCCCGACCGACGCCAGCGGCCCGGCCAGCCACCGCTCCACCTGCCCCTGCCCGCGCAACCGCACGACCACGACCTCGTCGACCAGCTCGAGCACCCTGGTCCGGTTGCGCCGGTAGGTCTTCCAGCCCCACCGCAGAATGTGCTCGGAGTCCGTGAACACCGACCACAGCGACGGTTCCTGGTTACCGTTCCACAACTCCACCCCACCCGCGCGACGTCTGATCGTGCGACTCACCAGCCGCCCCATGACCATCGAGAACGGGTGGTCGAGCCAGATGAGCGTGTCCGCGCGGGCCAGCAGCTCGCGCCGGACCTCCTTGTACTGGAACTCGGTGACCCAGTGGGTCTCCTCGGCGAAGGACGCCACCTCGGCGCGGAACTGCGGCCGGGGCGTCCACCGCGGACCCCAGTAGAGGCTGTCCAGCTCCACTCGGCGCAGGTCACAGCGCTCGGCGATGCGGCGGCACAGGGTGGACTTGCCGGATCCGGCGTTTCCGGCGACGAGGATGCGCCGGGGCACGTGCGGCAGCGGATCAGCTGGACCGAGCAACGGCATCGGGCCAGGCTAGTGCCGTGGCTCACACGAAAACAGGGCCCCCGGGGAACACCCCGGGGGCCCTGCTTCTCACAGCTCAGCTCAGAGAGCGGTGACGTTCGTGGCCTGCGGGCCCTTCTGGCCCTGCGTGATGTCGAACGAGACCTTCTGGTTCTCCTCGAGGCTGCGGTAGCCGCCGCCGTTGAGGGCCGAGTAGTGGACGAAGACGTCAGCGCCGCCGTCCTCGGGGGCGATGAAGCCGAAGCCCTTTTCGGCGTTGAACCACTTGACGGTGCTCGAACGCCAGGCGCACGGCGTCGCGCACCGAGTGCATCTCGCCGGTGCCGACGACGTAGTCCTCCGGCTCGTCCTGCTGCAGCATCAGGT
>NZ_JBEXPJ010000014.1:0-98468 GCF_040611995.1 Lentzea sp. NPDC006480 | reverse complement strand
GAACGAGTCCGGGTCGATGGAGAAGCGGAAGCCCCGTGGCTCGCGCGGCTGGTCGAGTCTGCGCCGCGGCAGCAGTTCAGGCATGGCTCAGTCCCATCTCGCGCCTCGACGAACAGTGAGCGGTTGGATACCTGGCGCGGCTAGCGCCAGCGCATCGTCATCAGCAGGCCGATGATCATCAGCGCGAAGCCGATGGCGAAGTTCCACGCGCCCAGCTCGAGCATGAACGGGATCTTCTCGGCCGCGATGTAGTTGACGACCAGCCATGCGAGGCCCAGCACCATGAAGCCGAGCATGATGACGACGTAGACCGGGTGTGACGGTCCCGCTGCCTTGACCTTGACCGGCGTGCGGCGGTCAGTCGGTGCGGTGTAGGCCGCCTTCTTCCGGACCTTGGACTTGGGCATGCTGTCCTCGCCTGACGTGGATATCCCTCAGTGACGCAAGTTTACGTGCACTACTCGGGGAACACGTTAACGTAGCGGAGGTGGTGAGCGAACCACCTGGCAGACGCAGTTGTTTTCAGTTCACAGTCCGCGCGGAGGTACTCACGTGAACTCGGGACCGCCGCAGCCGCCTCCAAGGCGTCCTGCACCCCGTCGTGACGACCTGCAGCACGTGCGGGCCACACCCTCGCCGCGCCCGGTGCCGCCACCTGACGCGACGCAGTTCACCAGCGCTTTCTCCGGCAGCCTGCCCCCGCCGGGCGCCCCGCCGCGTCGTCCGGGACCGCCTCCGCAGGGTCCGACGCCACCTCCTTCTTCCGGAGGGATGCCGCCGGGAACTCCGCCGCGTGGGATGCCGCAGGGTCCGCCTCCCGGAACGCCTCCGCGAGGAATGCCTCCCCAGGGAATGCCGCCTCGACCGGTCCGCCCTCGCCCGGTCGATCCGCCCACCGAGGTAATCCCGCGCGTCGAAGACGACTACGACGACGAGTACTACGACGATGACGACTATTACGACGGCGAGGAACCGGCAAAGCCCGCCCCGCCGCCGGACAGCATGGCGCGCAAAACCGTGCGCGGTATCGGCGAGGCCCTCATCACGATGGGCCTGGTCGTGCTGTTGTTCGTCGTTTACGAGGTCTACGTGACGGACCTGCTCTCCGCGGAGAAGCAGGCCGACGCCACCGCCGCGCTCGACTCCGAATGGAGCTCGAACGTCGTGACGCCGCCGCCGTCCGATCCGAACCGCCAGGCCAAGACCACTCTCATCGAGGGCAAGGCGTTCGCCAAGATGTACATCCCGGTCTTCGGCAGCGACTGGAAGTTCTCGGTCGTCGAGGGCACCACCGACAAGCACCTCGAGATCGGCCCCGGCCACTACAAGGACACCGCGCAGCCGGGCGAGGCGGGCAACTTCGCCATCGCCGGCCACCGCGTCGGCAAGGGCGCGCCGTTCAACGACCTCGACCTGCTCCAGTCCTGCAACGCCATCGTCGTGCAGACGCAGACCCAGTGGTTCGTCTACCGGGTGCTCCCGATGAGCAGCGAGGTGGCCGGCTGGGCGGGCAACGCCAGGTCGAAGGAAGCCGCCTGCACCGGCGTCGCCCCGCTGTCCACCACCCTCGGGGACGCCTACGCCAAGACCGTGGGCCAGGAGATCGTGGTGCCGACCCAGGGCGAGGTCATCGCCCCGATCCCGCACCAGGTCGGGACGACGGTGCCCGCCGACAAGCAGGCCCGCCTGCTCACCCTGACGACCTGCCACCCGCGCTTCTCGGACCGGCAGCGCCTGATCGTGCACGCCATCGAGACGAAGAGCTACCCGGTGGCCGACGGCTTCATTCCGCCAGAGATGCAGGAGGGCTGATGTACAGCTGGATCTGGCGGCACCTGCCGGGCCCGCTGTATCTGCGGATCGTCGAGGCAGTCGTGCTGACCGCGGGCATCATCGCGCTGCTGATGTTCGTCGTGTTCCCGTGGGCGGAGCCGAAGCTGCCGTTCAACCACGTCACCACGCAGTGAGGTGAGCTGCGGCGAGTCCGGGCACGTCCTCGGGCTCGACGAACTTCAGCTCTGTCACGCCGTGCCAGAGGCCGAGCACGTACATCCGGTTGACGCCGATCTCGCGCCGAAGCCGTCCGCTGATCACCTCGTGCGCGACATCGCGGGCGAGTAGCCAGGCAGCGTGCCGCGCGGTCATTCGTTCCACGCCCAGCTCGGCGAGCACCTGGATGACGAGCGACTCGGCTTTGGGTTTCGCGAGATCTGCGGGCTCGCCGGCCAGCTCGGCCAACGCGGGGGTGTCCAGTCCGGCGACGAGCAGGTCGCAGGCGAGGAAGACCGCGACGTCGGGCTTCAAGTCTCCGGTGGCGAGGTCGGCGTTGAGGCGCAGCAAGCGTTCACGCAGCACGGGATCCACGGACCTAGTGTCCGCAGGCGTGCGAGCGAATAAGTGAAACCGCCATCGCGCCCACACGCGATGGCGGCTTCATCGGCAAACGGCGGTCAGCCGTTCGAGATCGCGGTCATCTCCTCGCGCGAGACGACCTTCACGCGTTCGCGGCCTTCCACGGCACCCAAGGCCATCTCGTGCAGGTCGAGCCGGTTCCAGCCCTCGTTCGTCACGAAGGGGACGCCGCGCTGTTCGAGGAACTCCACGATGGCGTCCGGAGAGGACTCGGCGCGGGGGAGGGACGCCGCGTCCTGCAGCAGGCTGGTGATGGTCTCCAGCGCGTCGCCCTTGGTGTGGCCGATGAGGCCGATCGGGCCGCGCTTGATCCAGCCGGTGACGTAGACGCCGGGGATGGGCACCTCGTCCAGGTCCAGCACGCGGCCCGCGAGGTGCGGGATGGTGCCCGAGACGTGGTCGAACGGGAGGTCGGCCAGGTGCGTCGAGAGGTAGCCGACCGCGCGGTACACGGCTTGGACGTCCCAGTCCGTGAAGACGCCGGTGCCGCGGACGTTGCCGTCACCGGTCAGCTCCTGGGTTTCGGTGCGCAGGCCCTCCACGCTCGAAGTGCCGAGCACCTCGACCGGGGCCTCCAGGAAGTGCAGGTGCAGGCGGCGCGGGCGAGAGCCCACGTCGCGGATCGCCCACTCCTGCAAGGTCTTCACGATCATGGAGACCTGCTTGTCCGACCGGATCGCGGCCAGCGAGGCCTCGTCGAACTCGATGCCCTCGGGGTGCACGATCACCTCGACGGACGGTGAGTGGTCGAGCTCGCGGAGCTCCAACGGCGTGAACTTCGCCTGGGCGGGGCCACGGCGGCCGAACACGTGCACGTCGGTGACCGGCGACGAAGCCAGCCCGGCGTGAACATTCGCCGGGATCTCGGTCACCAGCAGCTCGTCGGCCGACTTCGCGAGAATCCGCGCCACGTCCAGAGCCACGTTGCCGACGCCGAGCACCGCGACCGAGGTGGCGGTCAACGGCCAGGTGCGCGGCACGTCCGGGTGGCCGTCGTACCAGGACACGAAGTCCGCGGCGCCGTAGCTGCCCGGCAGGTCGATGCCGGGGATGTCCAGTGGACGGTCAGAAGAAGCGCCCGTCGAGAAGATCACCGCGTCGTAGCAGGAACGCAGGTCGTCGAGCTTGATGTCGACGCCGTACTCGACGTTGCCGAAGAAGCGGACGGACGGCTTGTCGAGCACCTTCTGCAGCGCGCCGACGATGCCCTTGATGCGCGGGTGGTCGGGGGCGACGCCGTAGCGGACCAGGCCGTAGGGCGCCGGCAGCTTCTCGAAGAGGTCGATCCGCACGTCGACGTCGGACTTGGTCAGGATGTCGGCCGCGTACACACCGGCCGGGCCGGCGCCGATGACCGCGACGCGCAGAGGATGACTCATGACACCTATTTTAGGGAAGCCTTACCTCATCCCAGACGAGAGCTAACTCACTCGACGCGACCGACTAGGCTCTGCACATGCGCGTGCTCGTGGTCGACAACTACGACAGCTTCGTCTACAACCTCGTCCAGTACCTCGCCCAGCTCGGTGCCGAGTGCATCGTGCGGCGCAACGACGAGGTGGACCTCGACGAGATCGCGAAGGTCGACGGCGTGCTCGTCAGCCCTGGGCCCGGTACGCCGGAGCGGGCAGGTTCGAGCATCGCCGTGATCAAGCGGTGTGCCGACACCGGTAAGCCGGTCTTCGGCGTGTGCCTCGGCCATCAGGCCATCGGTGTGGTGTGGGGCGGCACGGTCGACCGCGCGCCCGAACTGCTGCACGGCAAGACGAGCATCGTCTTCCACGAGGGCAAGGGCGTGCTCGACGGCGTGCCGCAGCCGTTCATCGCGACGCGCTACCACTCGCTCACGGTGCTGCCGGAGACGATCCCCGCGGAGTTCGAGGTCACCGGCAAGACCGAGACCGGCATCGTGATGGCCATGCGCCACAAGGAACTCCCGGTCGAGGGTGTGCAGTTCCACCCGGAGTCGGTGCTGACCGACGGCGGCCACCGGATGCTCGCCAACTGGCTCAGGGTCTGCGGCTACGAGGTTCCCGAGTCGACGGTCGCGCAGCTCGAGAACGGCATGCGCACGCTCGCCGCAGCCGCTCGCCAGTAACCAAAAGGGCGGCCTCCCAGAAGGGAAGCCGCCCTCTCGAGCTCACGGGCCTCAGCCCCCGCCGATTCCGAGCTTGCCGATCGTCACCGTCACCGCGGTGCCCTTGGTGATCGTCGAGCCCTTGGTCGGTTGCTGTGACAGCACGACGTCCCGCTGCTGCGGATCTGTGACCGTCTTCGTGTCCACGTTGAAGGCGCCGTTCCAGCCCAGGGCCTTCAGCTTGTTCTCGGCTTCCTTCTGGCTCAGGCCGGTCAGATCGGGCATCTCGATCTGGTTGCCCTTCGAGACGCGGATCGTGACCGTGGTGTCCTTGGCCGCCTTGGTGTTGCCGCTGGGGCTCTGCGAGATGACCTGGCCCTCGTCCTTGGCGCTGTCGACCTGCTCGACGTTCACCTTGAAGCCGGAACCCTGCAGCGTCTGGCGCGCGTCGTCCACGTTCGAACCCACGACGTTCGGCACGTTCTGCTTGTCCGGAGCCTTGCCGAGGGTGATGTTGATCGTGCCACCCTTCTTCAGCTTCAGGCCGGACTCCGGGTTCTGCGCCGCCACCTTGCCCTGCAGCTTGGTGTCGTCGACTTCGACGGACTCGGAGCTCTGCGCGAGCTTGAACCCCTCCTTGTCGACGATCGCCTGGGCCTCCTGAGCCGTCTTGCCCTTGAGGTCCGGCACGGCCGCCTCGCCGGGAGGCTGACCGACGAAGATCGTGACCTGCGAGCCCTTCGTCACCTGTGTGCCGTCCGGCGGGTCGGTCCTGACCACCTTGTTGATCTGATCGGCATTGCACGGGGCCGGCGTGCTGTTCGCACCGGGTTCGCAAGCGACGTCCTGCTGCAGCGGCACGAGGCCGGCCTTCGTGATCAGCTCCTTGGCTTCCAAGGGGCTACGGCCGACGAGCGATGGAACCGACGCCTTCTCGGTGTTCGGGCTGCCGGAGTTCATGATGTTGGAGGTGATCCACGCGGCAAGGCCGAGCACGGCCACGCACAGGATCACCACCAGCGCGATCATGATGGCCTTCTTGCGCTTGGCGCGCCGCTCTTCTTCCTCGTCCGCGATCGGGTCGTACTCGTCCTCTGGCTCGGACTTCAACGCCGCCGGACGGTGCCTGCCACCACCGGTCATCGTCTGCGTGCGAGGGGCGCGCGCCTGCTCGTTCATCACGGCGGTGCGGTCCTCGGCGGTCATCACGGCCGGGGCGGACGGACGCTGACCCGACAGCACGCGCACCAGGTCGGCGCGCATCTCCGCGGCGGACTGGTAGCGGTTCGCCGGGCCCTTGGACATCGCCTTCAGCACGATCGCGTCGAGCTGCGGCGACACCTTCGGGTTCAGCTGCGACGGAGCCTTCGGGTCTTCCCGCACGTGCTGGTACGCGACCGCGACGGGGGAGTCGCCGGTGAACGGCGGCTCGCCGGTCAGCAGCTCGAACAGCACACAACCCGCGGCGTAGACGTCGGAACGGGCGTCGACGGACTCACCGCGCGCCTGCTCCGGCGACAGGTACTGGGCCGTGCCGATGACCGCGGCGGTCTGGGTGACCGCGGCCTGACCATCGTGTATGGCCCTCGCGATGCCGAAGTCCATCACCTTCACGGCGCCGGACTTCGTGATCATCACGTTCGCCGGCTTCACGTCGCGGTGGACGATGCCGTGCCGGTGGCTGAAGTCGAGCGCGGCCGACACGTCGGCCATGACCTCCATCGCGCGCTTGCCCGACAGCGGGCCCTGCGTCTTCACGATGTCGCGCAGCGTCCGGCCGTCGACGAACTCCATGACGATGTACGGCAGCGGGCCGTACTCGGTCTGCGTCTCGCCCGTGTCGTACACCGCGACGATGGCCGGGTGGTTCAGTGCAGCCGAGTTCTGCGCCTCACGGCGGAACCGTTCCTGGAACTGGGCGTCGCGGGCGAGGTCAGCGCGCAGCACCTTGATCGCCACGTCTCTGCCGAGGCGGACGTCCCGCCCCTTGTGGACCTCGGACATGCCGCCGTAGCCGAGGGTCTCACCCAGTTCGTAGCGGTTTGAGAGCAGTCGCGGAGTGCTCATCGGTGCTTCGTCCCGCTCCTCGTCGACGGTGTTCCCAACTCGGTACTGGTCTTGCTCATGGCGTGCACGTCACCTTCACCTGCGAGCCGACCGCCACGTCGCCTGTCGGCGCGATGGCGGTGACTCGGCACTTCTTCAGGTCGCCCGGCGCTGTGCCCTGCGGGCTCTGCACCCTGGGCTCCAAGCCGTGGTCGATCAAGTCCTTGCTGACCTGGTCGCCGGAACGACCGATGTAGTCGTCCTCGTCGATCCGCTTCGGCGCGTTGCCCGGAATCCGGTCGGCGGTGTCGGGCTTCACCTGCCCGTTCGCCGGGGAGTTCGGGTTCGCCGAGCTCGAGGTGGTCGTCTGGCCACCTTGCCCGCTGCCGTTGTTCGGCTTCACGGTCAACTTCCACAGGACGACCACGCCGAGCACCAGCAGCACGGTCACCAGGAGAGCGACCATAACCCAGACGACGGTCCGGTTTCTTCCCGGTGGTGCCTGCATCGGTGCGAACGTCCCGGTCTGGTGCGCCGGTTGCATCGCGGGATGTGTGCCGGGACGCCCAGGTCCGGTCTGGTGGTGTTGCATCTGCGGCGGAACCGGCAGCGGCTGCGACACCTGCGGAGGTGGCGGACCCTGTGGAACCTGCTGTGGAACCTGCTGCACGGGCGGCGGCAGCATCGGGGGCGCCATCTGCTGCGGCACCTGCACCATCTGCGGCATCGTGAACCCGGACGGCGTCGGCAACGGCTGGCCCACCCGCACCGCGCTCACGGCGGCGGCGAACTCGCCACCCGTCCGGTAGCGCTGCCGCGGGTCCTTCACCAGCGTCGCCTCGATCAACGCCCGCGCACCCGGCGGCACGTCCGGCGGCAGCGGTGGCGCGATGTCGCGGATGTGCATCATCGCGACCGTCACCGCGTTGTCCGAGAGGAACGGCCGGTGTCCCGCAAGGCATTCGTAGCCACACACCGCCAACGAGTAAACGTCGCTCGCGGGTTCGGCCTCGCCTCCGAGAGCTTGCTCGGGAGCGATGTAGTGCGCGGTTCCCATGACCATGCCGGACCGCGTCACGGGTGCCGCGTCCACGGCCTTCGCGATGCCGAAGTCGGTGATCTTCACCTTTCCCGACGGCGTGACCATGATGTTGCCCGGCTTCACATCCCGGTGCACCAGGCCGCGTTCGTGGGCCGCCTGCAACGCGTTTCCGGTCTGCTCCAGCAGATCCAGCGTCACCTCGGCGGTGAGCCGGCCACGCGAGATGATCGTCGCGAGTGGCTCGCCCTCGACGAGCTCCATCACGAGGTACGCCGTGTCCTCCGGCCCGTCGGTGACGGACGCGGTCTCGCCGTAGTCGTGCACCGACGCGATGCCGGGGTGGTTGAGCGACGCCGTCATCCGCGCCTCGACGCGGAAGCGGTGCAGGAACTCGGGATCGCCGGACAGCTCCGCCTTGAGGACCTTCACGGCCACCCGGCGGTCGAGCCGCTCGTCGGCGCCTTCCCAGACCTCGCCCATGCCACCGACCGCGATCCGCCTGGTGAGGCGGTAGCGGTCGGCGAGGAGCTGGCCCTTGGTCAGCATCAGCGACCCACCAGGTACGCGTTGATCACGGCGCGCCCGATCGGAGCGGCGACCTTGCCGCCGGTGGCACCCAGACCGCGGTCGCCACCGTCCTCGACGATCACCGCGATCGCGATCTCCGGCTTCTGCGCCGGGGCGAAGGCGATGTACCAGGCGTGCGGCTTGGTCTTCAGCGGGTCGCTGCCGTGCTCGGCGGTACCGGTCTTCGAGGCAATCTGGATGTTCTGGTTGCGGCCCTCGCCACCGGTGTTGATCTCCGACTGGATCATCATGTCGCGCAACGTGGTGGCGTTGTCCTTGCTCATCGCGGTCTCGACCTCGTCGGGGTCGGTCTCGTCGATGGGCTTCAGGTCCGGGCCGAGGATCTTCGACACCAGGTACGGCTGCATCCGCTCGCCGCCGTTGGCGATCGTCGCCGCCACCACCGCGTTCTGCAGCGGCGTGATCTGCACGTCGCGCTGGCCGATGCCGGTCTGGTAGAGCGCCGCGTCGTCCGGGATCGGGCCGAGCGTCGAGGTCTCGACGGGCAGCGGCACCTTCAGGCCGGAGTCGTTGAAGCCGAACTTCTCCGCCTGCCTGCGCAGCTTGGCCGCGCCGACCTGGCCGGCCATCTCGGCGAACGCCGTGTTGCACGACTTGGCGAGCGCGGTCTCCATCGACACCGTCTGGCCGGGGCCGCACGGCTGACCGTTGAAGTTCGGCAGGTCCGTCGTGCTCTGCGGCAGCTTGATGGTGCCCGCAGCGGTGTACTGCGTGTCCTTGTTCTTGCCGTCGGCCAGCGCCGCGGCGGCGACCACGGTCTTCAACGTCGAGCCGGCCGGGTAGAGGGCCTGCGTCGCGCGGTTGATCAGCGGGTCGTTGGCATTCTTGGAGGTGAGCTGCGTCCACGCCGCCGCCTGCTCGTCCGAGTCGTGGCTCGCGAGCAGGTTCGGGTCGTAGGACGGCGTGCTCGCCATCGCGAGGATCTCGCCCGTGGCCGGCTTGATCGCGACGACCGAGCCGGTGAAGCCCTTCGCGGTCAGCTGGTCGTAGGCGACCTGCTGCACCTTCGAGTCGAGCGTGAGCTGGACGTTGCCGCCGACCGGGTCGCGGCCGGTGATCAGCGCGGAGACGCGGCGGGCGAACAGCCTGTCGTCCGAGCCGTTGAGCAGGTCGTTCTCGGCGCGCTCCATGCCGGAGGTGCCGTAGGTGACCGACAGGTACCCGGTGACCGGCGCGTACACCTTGCCGTTGTTGTAGGTGCGCAGGAACCGGAGACGGTCCGTCGTCTCCTTGACGTCCGCGATCACCGTGCCGTCCGCGACCGTGATCAGACCGCGCTTGCGGGCGTACTCGTCGAGCAGCACCCGGCGGTTGTAGGTGTTCAGACGCCACTCGTCGGCGTTGATCACCTGCACCCACGTGGCATTGCCCAGGAGCAGCACGATCATGACCATCATGGCCATGCCGACGCGGCGGAGCGGTGTGTTCATTTGGGACGCTCCACCATCACAGTGTGCTGGTCGGCGATAGCCGGTTGTTGCGGTTTCGGCTTAGGTGCCCGCTGCGGAGCCCTCGCCGCGGCAGAAATTCGCAGTAGCAACGCGACCAGGATGTAGTTCGCGAGCAACGACGAACCGCCGTAGGACAGGAACGGGGCGGTGATACCCGTCATCGGGATCAGCTTCGTGACACCGCCGACGATGATGAACACCTGGAAGCAGAGCGCGAACGCCAGACCGCCGCCGAGCAGCTTGCCGAAGCTGTCGCGCACCGAGATCGCGCCGCGCAGGCCGCGCAGCGTGAGCACCATGTAGACCAGCAGCACCGCGGCGAGTCCGACGAACCCGAGCTCCTCGCCGATCACGGCGGTGATGAAGTCGGTGTTCGCCTCGGGGATCATCTCCGGACGGCCCGCACCGAGGCCGGCACCACCGATGCCGCCGGTCGCGAGCCCGAAGAGCGACTGCGAGATCTGGTAGCCGCCGCCGACCACGTCGTAGCGGCCGATCGGGTCCTGCCAGTTCGCCACCCGCTGCTGGACGTGCGTGAAGAGCTTCCACGCGATGACCGCGCCGCCGGCGAACATGCCCAGGCCGAGCACGACCCACGCCGCGCGTTCGGTGGCGATGTAGAGCAGCACCAGCACGATGCCGAAGAACAGCAGCGAGGAGCCGAGGTCCTTCTGCAGCACCATGACCGCGACCGTGACACCCCAGGCCGCGAACAGCGGGCCGAGGTCGCGGGCACGCGGCAGGTCCATGCCGAGGAACCGCTTGCCGGCCGTCGTGAAGAGGTCGCGCTTCGACACCAGGAAGGCGGCGAAGAAGACCATCAGCAGGACCTTGGCGAACTCACCCGGCTGGATGGACAACGGGCCGATGCGCAGCCAGATCTTCGCACCGTTGATCGTCGGCGCGATGAAGCCGGGCAGCACACCGGGCAGCAGCAGGGCGACCAGTCCGATCAGGCCGAACGTGTAGCCGAACCGCGCCAGCGTGCGGTGGTCCGAGAGGAACTTCAGCGTCGCCGCGAACAGCAACAACCCGATCCCGGTCCAGATGACCTGCTTGAACGCCACCGGGTCCCAGGTCGAGCCGTCCGGGAAGGCGGTGCCTTCGAGCGCGAGGTCGATCCGGTGGATGACCACCAGGCCGAGCCCGTTGAGCAACGCGACGCACGGCAGGATCGCCGGGTCGGCGTAGGGCGCCCACCTGCGCACGGCGAGGTGAGCGGCGCCGAAGAGAGCGAGGTACGCGAGACCGAGCCAGAGGATCCTCAGGCTGAGCGACCGCTCCTGGTTGAGTTCGACGAGGATCAGCGCCAGCGTCACGATTCCGGCGGCGAACGCGAGCATCACCAGTTCGGTGCCGCGCCTCGTCGGCGCTCGCAGCCCCGGCGACGTGCTCGTCGCCACCGACGCGCCTGGTGAGCCTTCCCCGATGGGGACGGGCGAGCCCATCAACTACGGACCCTCCCGGCATTCCACGCCGACCTTCTGCCCCGTCGGGGTGGGCGTCGGCTCGGTGGCCCCGGTGTCCGGTGAACCGTTCGCCGGCGGCGTGCTCGAACTGCTGGACGTGCTCGGCGGCGGCGTCGTGGTCGTGGTGGTCGTCGCCGTCGACGAAGTGTCCTTGCAGAACGGCAGCATGTGCTCCGTGCGCAGCAACCTGACCGCGGCGCGCGCGCCGTCGATCCCGTTGTCACTCCGGATGCCCGCGGTGATGGTCTTGCGACCACCCTCCTGCAGGTCCTTCAGCGTGATCTCGGAGCAGCCCGTCGATCCGGGCGGGCACGAGCCCTCGACCTTGGACGACAGCTTGAACCCGAGCACGGTGCCGTTGAGGCCGCGGAAGATCGCGACCTGGCCGTCCTCGGTGGCGCCGACGTAGTACTGGGTGTTGAGCCACAGCTTGGCGCCGACCGCGACGACAGCCGTCAGCAGGAGCAGCACGAAGATGATCGCGAACGCCTTGATGGCGTTGCGCTTCTTGCGCTTCGGGTCCTGCGGCGGTGGTGGCGGTGCCTCCATGCGCTGCGGCATCGGCGGGCGCTGCTGCGTGAGCGCGCTCGCCCTGGACGCCGCGGAGTCCGGCGGGGTGTTGTGCTCCTCGCTGCCGTCTCCGGCCGCGCCGCCGACGATCGGGTAGTCGTCGCCGAAGTCGACGTCCTCGACGTCCGCCACGATCACCGTGACGTTGTCGGGGCCGCCTCCCTTGAGCGCGAGCTCGATCATCCGGTCCGCGCAGGCCTGCGGGTCGGGGATGCGGATCGCCTCGTCGAGCGTCTCCAGGCTCACGACGCCGGACAGACCGTCCGAGCAGAGCAGGAACCTGTCCCCGGACCGCGCTTCGCGCACGGTGAGGCTCGGCTCGAAGTCGTGGCCGGTCAGCGCGCGCAGCAGCAACGAGCGCTGCGGGTGCGTGGCGGCCTCGTCCGGCGTGATCCGGCCCTCGTCGATCAACGACTGGACGAACGTGTCGTCGTGCGTGATCTGCGCGAACGTGCCCTCTCTGAGCAAGTACGCGCGCGAGTCGCCGATGTGCACGAGCCCGAGGCGGTTGCCCGCGAACAGGATGGCCGTGAGCGTGGTGCCCATGCCCTCCAGGTCCGGGTCGCTCGTCACGAGCTCGGAGATGGCGCCGTTGCCGGCCGCGACCGCGTCGCGGAGCTTGCCGAGGAGGTCGTCGCCCGGCTCGTCGTCGTCGACGTGGGCCAGCGAGGCGATGACCACCTTGCTCGCGACTTCACCGGCGGCGTGGCCACCCATGCCGTCGGCGACTGCGAGCAGGCGGGGGCCCGCGTACACGGAGTCCTGGTTGTTGGAGCGAACCAGACCCCTGTCGCTGCGGGCCGCGTATCGAAGAACCAAGGTCATGAGCGCAGCTCGATCACCGTTTTGCCAATGCGGATCGGGGTGCCGAGAGGTACGCGCAGGGGTGCGGTGACCTTGGCTCGGTCTAGGTAGGTGCCGTTCGTGGAGCCGAGGTCTTCCACGTACCAGTCGGTTCCGCGCATGGACAGCCTCGCGTGCCTGGTCGACGCGAAGTCGTCGTCCAGCACGAGAGTGGAGTCGTCAGCGCGGCCGATCAGGATCGGCCTGCCGTCGAGCGAGATGCGGGTGCCCGTCAGCGCCCCGTGGGTGACCACGAGTTGCCGGGGCGCCTTGCTTCCCTTCGCCGACTTCTCGGACCTCCGGAATCCGGGCAGACCTGACGCCCGGAGCCCTGAGGCTGCGTAGAGATCAGAGCGGACCACACGTAGGGCGGCCAGCACAAAGAGCCAGAGGAGCACGAGAAAGCCCGCTCTGGTCAGCTGCATCACCAGCTCTTGCACCGGTTGTAACCGCTCCTGCCTTGAGTTGCTTACCGACGCCCATGTCGACCACTAGCCGGCGGTGCGGAATACCAGCGACGAGTGGCCGATGCGGACGACGTCGCCTTCCGCGAGCTGCCAAGTCTGCACTGGTGTGCCGTTCACCGTGGTGCCGTTGGTCGAACCGAGATCAGCGAGCATCGCATTCTGCCCGTCCCAGGAGATTTCCAGGTGGCGCCTGGAGACTCCCGTGTCCGGGAGGCGGAAGTCGGCTTCCTGCCCACGTCCTACGACGTTTCCACCCTGCTTCAGGTTGTACGTCCGGTTGGATCCGTCGTCGAGGTGCAGCGTCGCGTTCAGCTGACGGTTCGCGCCCTGGGTCGCCGGCGGGGCGTATCCGCCCTGGTTGTAGCCCTGGTCGTAGCCGCCCTGCTGGCCGTAGCCCTGCTGCTGGCCGTAACCCTGGTCATACCCGCCCTGCTGGCCGTAGCCCTGGTCGTAGCCGCCGCCCTGCTGCTGCCCGTACCCCTGGTCGTAGCCCTGCTGGCCGTAACCCTGCTGCTGGCCGTAGCCCTGGTCGTAGCCGCCGCCCTGCTGCTGGCCGCCGCCGTAGCCCTGGTCATAGCCCTGCTGCTGGCCGTAGCCCTGGTCGTAGCCGGGCTGGCCGGGCTGGCCGGCGCCGTAGCCGCCGCCCTGCTGGCCGTAGCCCTGGTCGTAGCCCTGTTGCTGGCCGTAGCCCTGGTCGTAACCCTGCTGGCCATAACCCTGCTGCTGGCCGTATGCCGGCTGCTGCTGGTCGTAGCCCTGCTGGCCGTAGCCGCCCTGACCATAAGGGTCCTGGCCGGGCTGGCCCTGTCCTTGTCCGTAGCCGGGTGGCTGGCTCATGGGTCGGTCTCCTGCGGTGCGAGGTTGTGCTGACCGTCGGCTGGCCGCTTTCACGTCGGGGTCGACGGACGAGCTGGTTCGGAACTGTCCGGTGTGCAGCGCCTCGGAGCGCTCCAGGGAGACTACGACGTCACCATAGGTATCCCATCCGGACTCGGCCAGGTGCTCTCGCAGGCCCTCTGCGAGTAGCTGGGTGATGCGTAGTTCATCCTGCTCATCGCCCGCAAGACGTTCGTGGTCCTGTGGTCCGAGTAGCACGGTGAAGTGGTTGGGGGCTAGCAGTCTGCCACCCGCGAGTTCGCGGATGTTGCTGTCACCCTCCCGTTGCAGCGCCTGTGCCACCTCTTGGGGCACGACGTTGCCGCCGAACACGCGCGCGAAGGTGTTGCCGACCAGACCTTCCAGCTTGCGCTCGAAACGTTGCAGGCCCACGTCAACTCCTTCCGCTCGGACGGGCTCCTGTACCGATCGTATCCGGGTACGACTCCGCCTACAGGGGGCGATTAGGAACCCGGTTTGGACGCGTGCTAGTGTTCCCAACGTCTCCAGGGGCAAGTGGCGGAATGGCAGACGCGCACGGTTCAGGTCCGTGTGTCCGAAAGGACGTGGGGGTTCAACTCCCCCCTTGCCCATCCAAAGACAGATGGAACCCCTCTCGCGGAATCCGCGAGAGGGGTTCTTTCGTTGATCGGCAGTATCGGATTCCTTGATCCAACAGGTGATGTCTGTCACTCGTTCGGGGGTCGGCATGTGGGCGATAGGGGCACCTGATTTCGGTGCACAGCTCGAACTCGTGGAGCTTCCGGAGCCTGAAGCGGGCCCGAACGAGCTCACGGTGCGGTTGTTCGCGGCGAGTGTGAACCCCTTCGACCGCAAAGTTCTGAACGGGATGCTCCGCAGTTCAGCCGAGCACGTGTTCCCGTTGGTTCCCGGAACTGATGGTGCGGGTGAGGTGGTTGGTTCCGGAGAGAGGATTTTCGGCACCTTCTTCCACCATCCCGTCGGCCGCGGAACGTACGCCGAGTACGTCACAGTTCCGGCCGGGAACGCGTTGGCGCCGTTGCCGGAAGACCTCGATCCCGCCGTTGCCGCCGCATTGCCGACCGCGGGTATGACAGCACTCCAGTTGGTCGAGTCGTTGGGTTCCGCGGAATCTGTGCTGATCATCGGACCGAACGGTGGCGTCGGGTCGTTCGCCGTCCAGATCGCGCGTGCGGCCGGCAAGCGGGTCATCCCGATCAGTCGTGGTGACTCCCTCGTCGAAGCCGACGCGTTGATCGACCTCGTGAGCACCGACCGTTCGTCGTTCGAGGCGAACGCGCGCTACGCGCCGTTGGCCTTCAACACCAACTACGTCTCCAGTGACAAAGCGCAGAACTTCGGCATGAAGGGGTCGCGCGAAACGCTTGTGCGGCTCGCGTCGATGGTGCAGGCGGGAGACCTTTCGGTGCCGATCGCCCGCCGCGTGCCGTTGCGCGAAGCTGTTGATGTTTTCGCAGGTCACGGGCCCGGCAAGACCGTGATCATCATGTAGGTGGTCGTTCTGGCGCGGTGAACGGTCGACGGACGGTGACCGGCGCCGCTCACCGCCGTTTTGCCCTCACGCGTGACGCACCCACTCTGAGCAGCTCTTTTGGTGCGTCCATCCGGATTAACGTCACCCAGACGGCAGCACCGTAGGACCGAACTCCCCGCGCCGCTCTTCGACCGGTCACCGACCGGTCGGCGCCGTCGATCGCAGGGGGTGCGCTGACCTGGGAGCGGGCCGTGCGCTTCCTGCTAATCCTTATGCAGAGCACGAGTCGAAACGCGGCGGATCGCCCGCCGCGGGTGACGAGGAGGCACTGGCGTGAGCAGCACCCCAGCAAGGATCGCGGCCCTCGACAGCTCGAACGGTTTGTCGACGACCGCGCTCCCGGTTCCGGAACTGCCCGCGTCCGTCGAGGAGTTGGCAGCCGCCGCGGCGATCCGCCTCGGCTGGCACGGCGTGGTTCTCCCCGAAATGGTTCTGATGGGCCGCAAGGTCGTCGTCGTGGCCGAACTGCTCGCCGACGCCCACGCCGAGCGCGTGTGCGTGGGTGCGGGCCCCGAGGCCGACAAGACCACCGTCTCCACGTGGGTGTGGCCGGAGATGGAAGGCCGCGTTCCGCCGGCCGCCGTCCGCATTGTCGGCGTCCTGGCCGTCGCCCGCCACTGGCGCACCGGTCTGGCCTCCGCGGTTCCCTTCTCCCGCTACGGCAACGCCGCCGTCGTCCTGCCGGAGTCGGTCGCCTTCTCGCACGACTACCTGTCGAACTGCCTGCCGCGCGTCCGCCGCTACGGCGTCTCGGTCCTGCTGGCCGACGACGACAAGGACCTCTCGGTCGACGTGTCCGGCCGCCAGGAGAACGTGCCCGCCGAGGACACCGCCATCACCCGCTGGGTCAACGAGCTGGTCTACGAGCAGGTGCTGGCCACCGCTTCCTGATTTACGGTCGGGCCATGCGAGTAGTCATAGCCGGCGGACACGGAAAGATCGCGCTGCTTCTCGAGCAGCTGCTGGCCACCCGTGGAGACGCCGCCACCGCGCTGGTCCGAAACCCCGATCACTTCACCGATGTGCAGGAAGCCGGAGCTGTTCCGGTGTTGTGCGACCTGGAGTCCGCTGAAGTGGGCTCGGTCGCGGAGTACCTGAACGGTGCCGATGCGGCGGTGTTCGCGGCTGGTGCAGGGCCTGGGTCCGGACCAGCCCGCAAGAACACCGTGGACTACGGATCTGCTGCCCTGTTCGCCTCCGCCGCTGTGGAAGCGGGAGTGAGGCGGTTCCTCCAGGTGTCGACCGTGGGGATCGAGGATGCCGACTCGCCTTCCGTGGACCCGGAGTTCGCGGTCTACCTGAAGGCGAAGGCGCTGGCCGAGGAAGATCTCAAGTCTCGTGATCTCGATTGGACGATCTTGCGGCCGGGTCCGCTCGTCAACGACGCACCCACCGGGTTGGTGACCATCGCTCCGCCTCGGTTGCCGCGTGCGTCGGTCACCCGTGCGGACGTCGCTGCGGTGCTGGCGGAGCTGTTGAACGCGCCGGGGACGATCGGCAAGACGCTGGAGCTGACGAACGGCGAGACGCCGATCGCCGAGGCTGTTCGCGCGATCCTCTAGCCGAGCACGCGGTCCAGGTAGGCGTTCGTGAACGTCCTGCCTGGGTCGACCTCGTCCCGCACCCGCAGGAAGTCGTCGAAGTGCGGGTACAGCGGGCGGAGTTCGGCCGCGGTCAGGTTGTGCATCTTGCCCCAGTGCGGGCGGCCGCCGACGCTCGCGGCGATGCTGGCGTAAGCGTCGAAGAAAGCCTCGTACTGCATGCCGAGTGCCTGGTGCATCGAGATGTAGGCGGTGTCGCGGCCGCTCGCCGTGGAGAGCCAGATGTCGTCGGCCTGAGCCACGCGGACCTCGCACGGGACGATCAGGTGGTCGCGTTCGCCCAGTTTGCCGGCGACCTTGCGGAGTTCGCCGATGACGTCCAGCAGGGTCTCGCGCGGGATGGAGAACTCGGTCTCCACGAACTTCACGCGGCGAGGCGTCACGAAGACGTTGTGCGAGTAGTCGGAGTAGGAACGCTCGGAGATCAGCGAGCCGCAGAGTTCGTTGAGGCGCTTGGTGTGCCGCGGGAACGTCTTGGCCACCTTGCACACCGCGCCGAACGCGGCGTTCTCCATGACCTCGTACTCCCAGGCCTGCCGGAACTTCGACAACGGCCGCGCGGGCTCGGGGATTCGGTTGTTGCGCTTGAGGATCACGCGGTCGGAGTGGGTGAACCAGTGGAACTCGACGTGGTCCTCGACGGCGCAGAGGTCGTCGAACTGTTCGAGCACGGCGTCCAGGCGGCCTGGGGCTTCGGAAGCTTGCAGGACGAACGACGGGACGCACTGCAGGGTGACGGTGCTGATGATGCCGAGCGCGCCGAGGCCGACTCTGGCCGCGTTGAAGAGGTCTGGCCGTTCGGAGCGGGAGCAACTCACCACGGAACCGTCGGCCAGAACCAGTTCGAGCTCTGAGACAGCGGTCGCGAGGACGCCCAGTTTGGCGCCGGTGCCGTGAGTCGAGGTGGAGATCGCGCCCGCGACGGTCTGGGCGTCGATGTCGCCCAGGTTCGGCATGGCCAGGCCGAGACGGTGCAGGTCGGCGTTGAAGGCGCGCAGTGGGGTGCCGGAGCGTACGGTCACGAGGCCGGATTCCGTGTCCGCGCGCACGATTCCCGTCCAACGGTCCAGGTCCAGCGCCACTTCTGGCGCGACCGCGATGTCGTTGAACGAGTGACCGCTGCCCCGCGCGCGGACACGGCTTCCTGAGGTGACCGCTGCTGCGATCTCGTCGGTGGAGGACGGGTGGGCGACGCGCGTCGGCGTGCACGAAGCCGTTCTAGCCCAGTTCGTCCACACACGGACCTCCACGAGAGAGTGTGACCTGCGAGTAACGTAAGTGAAAGCTCTTCACGTTTCAAGGGTTTACGACGTACCGTCAGTGCATGCGCAGAAACCGACTCGATGCCGCGACGAAGGACCTGGATCCTCCGTTCGCGATCGTCGACCTGGATGCCTTCGACCACAACGCGGCGGACCTCGCCCGTCGCGCTGCCGGTCATCCGATCCGGGTGGCGAGCAAGTCGATTCGGGTGCGCGACCTGGTGAGCCGGGCGCTCGAACGGCCCGGCTACCACGGGGTCATGTGTTACTCGCTGGCCGAGGCGTTGTGGTTGTCGGAGCAGAACGTCAGCGAAGACCTGCTGGTGGCGTACCCGACGGCGGACCGCGCCTCGCTGCAGAAGCTCGCGGCCAACGAGACCGCACGTCAGCGGGTCACGATCATGGTCGACTCGACCGAGCACCTGGACTTCGTGGACGCGGCGATCGGGCCGCACTCGGACATCCGGGTGTGCCTGGAGCTGGACGTGTCGTGGCGGCCGTTGCCCGGTGTCCACATCGGGCCGCGCCGGTCGTCGATCCACACGCCGGCCCAGGCGAAGGCGCTCGCCGCGAAGATCGCGCAACGGCGTGGCTTCAAGCTCGTCGGCGTCATGGCGTACGAGGGGCAGATCGCCGGACTGGGTGACAACCCGCCTGGTCAGCCGCTGCGTGCGCTCGGGATCCGGTTCATCCAGGCGCGGTCCGGGCCGGAGCTGATTCACCGCCGGACCGCCGTGGTGGGTGCGGTGCGGCAGGTCGCCGACCTGGAGTTCGTCAACGGCGGCGGCACGGGCAGTCTGGAGCTGACCGGATCGGACCCGTCGGTCACCGAGCTCGCGGCGGGCAGTGGGCTCTTCGGGCCGACGTTGTTCGACGGGTACCAGGCGTTCAAGCCGCAACCCGCCGCGCTGTTCGCCCTCTCCGTGGTGCGCAAGCCGAACAAGCACACCGCCACGTTGTTCGCGGGCGGGTACATCGCGTCCGGCACGCCGACCCCGGACCGGCAGCCGTCGCCGTACCTGCCGGAAGGGCTGAAGACGCTCGGCCTCGAAGGTGCCGGCGAGGTGCAGACACCGGTCACCGGCAAGGCGGCCGAGCACCTGAGGATCGGTGACCGCGTCTGGATGCGGCACGCCAAGGCCGGCGAGCTGTTCGAGCGGTTCGACGAGGTGCACCTGGTGCACGGTGACCGCATCGAGCGGACCGTGCCCACGTACCGCGGCGAGCGCAGGAACTTCGGTTAGGCGGGAAGGCGCGACGAAAGGTAGCCCCTGACCAGCGCCTTCGCCTCGATCAGGATCGCCTGGTCGCCCGTCGTGCTGTTGCGGAACGCCATCTTCAGCACGGCGTCGGCGGCCTCGACGGCGATCGCGATCGGCAGCCCGACCTCGCCCATCGGAATGCCGAACTTGCCCGAGATCAGCTCGGAGATCTTGTCGGAGATGACCGCGTTGTTGTCGCGGCGGTCGTCCAGCAGCCGCATGTCCACGACGTCACCGAAGTGCAGCTTCCCGAACGCGGGGATCTCGCGGTGCATCGTCACGTAGACGTCGAACACCGTGTCCACGGCGTCCCACCAGTGCTCGAGCGTCGCCTGTTCGAGCCGTTCGGTGATGCCCTGGGAGAACCTGTCGACGTTGCGCAGGGTCAGCGCCTGCACGACGGCTCTCTTGTCCGGGAAGAACTGGTACAGCGAACCGACCGCGACACCCGCTCTCTCCGCGATCAACGTGGTGGTGACGCCGTCGTAGCCCACCTCGTCGATGAGGGTCGCGCAGGCCTCGAGCATTCGCTCTACTCTCTTGGCGCTGCGCTGCTGGACGGGCTGACGGCGGAGCGGGGTGGTGCTCGTCACGGCGACTCCCAGTAGTTCGGGTGCTTCCATCTTGCCTGTTGTACGGCCTTTTCACTTCCCTGAACCTGTCAACACGCCTACGATCCGAACAAGTTTCACATTTGGAGGATCGATGAGCGACTTCCTCTGGGGAGTGTCGACGTCCGCGTTCCAGATCGAGGGCGCGTTCAAGGCAGGCGGCCGGGGTCCCTCCGTGTGGGACGACTTCGCTCCGGTACACGACAACGACAACGCCAGCGTTGCTTGCGATCATTACCACCGGTGGCGCGAGGACGTTGCGCTCATGACACAGCTCGGCGTGAACGCGTATCGGTTCTCGATCGCGTGGCCGCGCATCCAGCCCACCGGCACGGGCCCGGTCAACTCCGAAGGCCTCGACTTCTACGACCGTCTGGTCGACGCGCTCGTCGACGTCGGAATCGCCCCCGTGGTCACGTTGTACCACTGGGACACGCCGCTGGCGCTCGAAGCGGAGGGCGGCTGGCTGAACCGGGACATCGCCGACCGGTTCGCCGACTACACCGCGCTGGTCGCGGAACGCCTCGCCGACCGGGTGAAGCTGTGGATCCCGATCAACGAGCCCGCGATGGTGACGTTGCAGGGCTATGCGATCGGTGAGCACGCCCCTGGCAAGACGTTGCTCTTCGACGCGTTGCCGACCGCCCACCACCTGAACCTCGCTCACGGGCGTTCGGTCGAGGTGCTCCGGTCGTTCAACGCTCAGGCCGTTGGTACGGCGAACAACCACACTCCCGCGTGGCCGGCTACTCCGAACGACGTAGCAGCTGCCGAGGCCTACAGCGAAATCCACAACTGGATCTACGCGGACCCCGTGCTGTCGGGCCGATATCCCGACGCAGTCGCCGAACTTCTGCCTATCGCCGATGGTGACCTGGCCACGATCCACCAGCCGCTCGACTTCTACGGCGTCAACTACTACAACCCGACGCGGCTGAAGAACCCGTCCGAGGGCAACCCGCTGCCGTTCGAACTGGTGGAGATCGACGAGTACGAGCGGACCGGTTTCGGCTGGCCGATCGTGCCGTCGGGGCTGACCGAGATCATCACGTCGTTGCGCGAACGGCACCCGAACCTGCCGCCGGTGTACGTGACCGAGAGCGGTTGCAGCTTCCCGGACGAGATCCAGGACACCGCGCGGGTCTCCTACCTCGACGGACACCTCAAGGCCGCGCAGGCAGCGGACGTCTCCGGCTACTTCGTGTGGTCGCTGATGGACAACTTCGAGTGGGAAGCCGGCTACTCACAGCGGTTCGGCCTGGTGCACGTCGACTACGAGACGCAGCGACGCACGCCGCGCGACTCGTTCCACTGGTACAGAAAGGTGATCAGTGGTGAGTGAGGCGCTCGCTGAACCGGTGGTGCGCGTCCGCCGCGGGTGGATGGCGTGGTTGTTCTTCGCGAACCTTGGGCTGTGGCTGGCGGTCTACGCGCCGATCCAGGTGCTGTTGCCGCAGCAGGCCGAGCTGCTGAACAAGGCGAACAAGGAGCTCGTGTTCGGCATCGTCACCGGCTTCGGCGGCCTGGTGTCGCTGGTCGTGGTGCCGTTGATCGGGTTCCTGTCCGACCGCACGACCTCGCGGTTCGGCCGCCGCCACCCGTGGACGCTGGGCGGTGCGATCTTCGGCGCCGTCGGCCTGGCCGTTCTCGCCAACGCGCCGTCGGTCGTCGTGATGACCATCGGCTGGTGCCTGGTGCAGGCGGGGATCGGTGGCATGCTCGCCGCGCTGACCTCGGCCGTTCCGGACCGGGTGCCCGTGGCGCAACGAGCCCAGGTCGGCGGACTCATCGGCATCAGCCAGATGCTCGGCACCGTGCTGGGCGCGGTGGTGGTGACGTTGCTGGTCACCGGACTGCCGGCGGGCTACCTGGCGTGCGCGGTCATCGTGCTGGCGGGTGCCATCTTCTTCGTGTTCCGCACACCAGACACGCAGCTCAGCGTGAAGCCGGTCAAGCCGACGTTCTGGATCTCGCCGCGTGAGCACCCCGACTTCGCGTGGGCCTTCGGCGGGCACCTGATGATCAACCTCGGCAACGCGTTCGGGACGCTCTACCTGCTCTACTTCCTCGGCGACATGGTCCACCACCCGTCGCCGGAGGACGGTCTGCTGGTGCTGATGGCGCTCTACGGGGTGGCGCTCGCCGCAGGAGCGGTGCTGTTCGGCGCACGAAGTGATCGTTCCGGGCGCCGGAAGCCGTATGTCTACGGCGCTTCGGCCGTGATGGCGCTGGCGGCGTTGATCCTGGTCATCTGGCCGACCTGGACCGCGGTGCTGATCGCCTCCCCGTTGCTCGGCGTCGGGTTCGGCACGTACTGGGCGGTCGCGATCGCGTTGCTCACCCAGGTGCTGCCGGCCGCGTCCGATCGCGCCAAGGATCTGGGCGTGCTGAACGTGGCCAACGCGTTGCCGCAGGTCATCGCCCCCTTGCTGACGGCGTTGATCTTGGCCAACCTGGGTGGCTACCGCGGCCTGTTCGCGGTGTCGGCGCTGGCGACGACGCTGGCGGCGGTGTTGATGAGTCGAGTGCGATCGGTGGTCTGATGCGTCTGTCCGGCAAGAGGGTTCTGGTCACGGGAGCGTCCCAGGGGATCGGGGCGGAGGCCGCCTTCCGGTTCGCCGGTCGCGGCGCGCACGTCGACCTTGTGGCCCGCAGCGCCGAACTGCTTGATCTACAGGTCAAGCGGATCACCGAGTTCGGCGGCTCGGCGACCGCTCACGTGGCGGATTTGTCGGACGCCGCGGAGATCCGCGCGCTCGCCGAGGCGGTCGAAACGCCTGATGTGCTGGTGAACAACGCAGGTGTGGGCCGCTGGCTGTTCCTCGACGACACCTCGGCCGACGAACTGCAGACGATGACCTCGGTGCCCTACCTGGCGGCGTTGTTGCTGACCAGGGAGTACCTGGGCGCGATGCGTGCCAGGCGGTCCGGCTGGATCGTCAACGTGAACTCGCCGGTGTCGCGGCTGCCGATTCCCGGCTGCGTCGGCTACCAGTCGGCGCGCTGGGCGTTGCGCGGCCTGACCGCTTCTCTGCGTCTTGACCTGCGCGGAACCGGAGTCGGGATCAGCGAAGTGGTGCCGGGCAAGGTCTCCAGCGAGTACTTCAACAACAACCCGGGCGCCGAGGAACGCATCCCGGCCGTCGCTCGGCTGATCCCCACCGTCACCCCGGAACGCTGCGCCAAGGCGATCGTCGACGCGGTGGAGGAGGAACGCGCCGAGCACCTCTTCCCGTGGCAGCTCAAGGCGTTCGAGCTCTCCGGCCGGCTCTTCCCAGGCCTGACCTCGTACCTCACCTGGAAAACCGGCACCCACCGCTAACGCCTGCTTTGAAGCGGAACGCGGGGGCCCCGCGTTCCCCTGAAGGAAACGCGGGGCCCCCGCGTTCCTTCCGGAAACGTGAAAACGGCCCTTGCCTGCGCGGGAGGTGCAGACAAGGGCCGTGGTTGGTGACCGCGGGCCGACGACGGTCGGGGAGGGTAGGTGCACGTCACCGGCCCGCGGGAATCTGTGGAGTTGTGGAAAAGCTGACCGGGGTCCGCGATGTAGCGGTCGGGGGTTCGCACATCGCGGACCACCGGTCAGTAGGCCGTTTGCAGACCTGGTCGTGTCGGGGGGACGCCAGGTCGGTCGCAAAGGCCCGTTAGTGGGCTCGAGCCACCGCGCGGCGGGTCCTGGTGACAGGAGGAGTCACCGGAGCCTCGCGCAGGTGGCGAGCCGGGCGCGGGGCGAGTCCGCCCGCAACCAGGTGTTCGTACGCGGCGCGCCACACCGAGCAAGGTGACTTCTGCTGGCGCCAACGGCCGGAGCACTCGGGGCAGTTGCCCTTCTCGTCCGGCTCGTGCGCTGCCAGCAGAGCACGCCATCCCTCGGTCAGCCGAGGGAGCTCGGATCGAGCCACCGACAGGAGGGACGGGGCGTCAGCGCGGCTCGCCAGCTCCGTGAGCAGGTCGAGACGTTCCCACACAGCGTTGCGAAGAACCTGTCCGAGGATCGCGTCCACAACTTCACCGTCACCTTTCCGCCTGGTCGGCGGCTTCGCGTAGCGCGGCCCTGAGCTGTACGAGCTGGTCGTGGGACAAGACTGCCGTCTCCCCGGGAGGTCCGACCAGAACCACTTGGCCCTGAACGACCTTCACGGTGAGCTGGCGGTCCCGGTCGACCACGTCGCCGCAGCTGATCTGCCACGTCCGACGTTGCCCGGTCGTGCCGCGCCATGTGGATTCGGTGTCACCCGTCTCCACAATGGAGGTGGAGCCAGGGGAGGAGCTGTCCACGATTGGTCGTTCCTCTCCGTGCTCACTCGCTTACCGGAATCTAGATTGCGATGATTCATGCCGGAACGGGACGTCACAGCGCTGACCGGTGGAAGTCTTACGGTGAGCGGTAAGCGGTATTCGGTAGAGCCGATCAGCTCCGCCGAAGAGGACTTCTCGACTCGGGGACCTGCCCCTAGTCTGCCGATGACGCCCAACGGACTGTGAGGGTGCGCGATGAACACCATGAGTTCCCAGGGCTCTCCGATTCCCGCCGAGGTGTGGGACCAGCAGGAGATGCGGGACGCACTGGCCCGACGAGAGATCAGCTCGGTCTACCGGCTGCTCCGACGGCACGGCGTGTCCCAGCGCCAGATCGCGGCGCTCACTGGGCAGTCGCAGTCCGAAGTCTCGGAGATCCTCAAGGGACGCCAGGTGATGGCTTATGACGTCCTTACCCGGATCGCCGTTGGCTTGGGTGTCCCACGTGGATACATGGGTCTCGCCTATGACGAGACAACGGCAGTGAGGGTGGCCGCAACCGCGGACTCACCCCATCCTGAGGAGGACGAGTCGGTGAAGCGTCGGAAGTTCCTCGCGCACGCCGCCGCCGTGACAGTGGGCGCGGCCGTGTTCGGAGCGGACTCCGGGTCGTGGGTTTCACACCCCACACAGACTCCGGCTCCGGGACGCATCGGCATGACCGATGTGCGCCAGGTCGAAGCGGCGACGCGGGCTCTGCGTGCCCTGGACTACCAGTACGGCGGCGGTTCCTGCCGCGACGCGGTGGTCGCCCAGCTGTCCTGGGGACAGCAGATGCTCGGTGCCAGCTCCACGGACGTGGTCCGGCAGCGCCTCTACGTCGCGCTGGCCGACCTGCACAACCTCGCTGGCTGGACGTCGTTCGACACGGGCCTGATGGACTCGGCCCGCAACCACTTCGGTCAGGCGCTCGACCTCGCCAAGCAGGGCGAGAACGAGGCGCTGATGGCGAACATCCTGTACCGCATGGGTCGCGTCTACTTGCACCAGAACGCCCCGGACGACGCGCTGAAGGTGTTCCAGCTGGGTCAGCTGGCCGCGCAGAACTCGGGTTCCGAGCTGGCGGTGGGCATCCTGTGCGCGAACGAGGCCTGGGCCTACGCGAAGATGGGCTCTGACGAGCAGGCGCTCAAGCTGCTCGGTCGGGCGCGCGACGAGTTCTCCCGCGCGAACGTCACCGAAGCCCCCGCCTGGGCCAAGTTCTTCAACGAGATCGACCTCTCGTCCATGATCGGCACGGTGCACACGGAGCTGGCGCAGACGGTGGACGCCAAGTACACGAGGACCGCCATCCCGGCGCTGTCCAAGGCGATCAACAACTTCGGTGACGAGTACGCGCGCAGCCGCTCGTTCAACCTCACCTCGATGGCGATCAACCACCTGCTCGAAGGCGACATCGACCACGGCGCCAAGATCGGTCGCCAGGCCGTCGACCTGTCGGAAAGCCTCAAGTCGGTGCGCACGAAGCAGCGCATGGAGCCGCTTCGCCAGGAGGCCGAGAAGCGCCGCAACAACCCCGAGGCCCGCGAGCTCGCGGACCGCGTCGCCCGCTTCACCGGCACCGAGTCGGCCGCCTGATCCCATCTCGTTTGGACCGCATAGCACCACTTTTGGATGGCGTGGGACACGAACCGGTAACGCCAGGGCCTTCGCACACGAATGCAGCATCGACGGGCGAGAAATCCACGCCTAAGGTGCGGCAGGTCGGGGCGAAGGACGAGGTGCGGCGCGTGAGCCTTACTCGGAGGTGGCGTTCCAGGAGAGCGCTGCGGTCCGCGCAGTTGCTCGACGAGGTGGTGGACACCCAGCTACCGCTTCTGGCGGGGTTCGACGAGGAGCGTCGGCGCAGGTCAGCCGACTACCTCGCGGAGCTGGTCGCCCTCGCTCAGGACTACCGCTACTACGCGCAGGGCTGGATCGACAGCCGTGAGCTCGACCGCCGCGGTCAGCGGACGATGAACCGGCTGGCGCGCATGCGTGAAGAATCTTCGGCTCGACTGATCACCGATTAGTCCATTCGCGCGCAGCTCGCCGCGCCGATCGGACCACTCGCCGAGTGCGGTCCTGATCATGCGGATGTTTCACGTTGAACAATCACCAGGGCACCGGTCCGCTGTGATCGAACAGGCCCCCGGTCGGCCCGTCGTCGGGCAGGGTGGCCAGCCTGATCGCGATCCTGGCTCCTTCGGCGGGCGTGTCGGTCCCCTGGAAGCCGTTGAGATCGGTCGCCACATATCCGGGGCACGCACCGTTGACCTTGATGTTCTCCAGCTCCTTGGCGTACTGGACGGTGATCGCGTTCAGGTAGGTCTTCGACGGCGAGTAGGTCCCGCTGACCCCGCCGAGGCCGCGACCCGGTGTGCTCTGCAAGGTCAGTGACGCGACGTGGCTCGACATGTTCACGATTCGCGGCCTTGATGAACGGCTCAGCAGCGGCAACAGCGCGTTGGTGACGCGGACGACGCCGATCACGTTGGTGTCCACGACCGCCCTGATGCTCTCCGGCGTGGCGGTCGACGGCTGGTCCGGCCACCCTCCGGCGATCGCGGCGTTGTTGACGAGCACGTCGAGCCGGCCGAACCGCTCCTCGAACAGCGCTGCCGCTTCAGTGACGCTCTCGTCGTCGGTCACGTCCAACGGCACGAAGAACGCGTCAGCGCCCTCTGCGCACAGCTTCGCCGCTGCTTCCTCACCGCGCTGACGGTCCCGCGCGCCGACTCCGACGCTCATCCCCAAGGCACCCAGCCCTGCCGCGATCTCGTACCCGATGCCCTTGTTCGCGCCGGTGACCAGCGCAATCGTCTGTTCGCTCATGCATTTGATCGTGGTCTGCGGCGTCGCCAGAACCAACATCACTTCGGTCTGGCAGCGATACCCGGTTGATATCGATACGGTTGACGGCGTGGAGACGCGAGAGTTGCGGTACTTCGTCGCGGTGGCCGAGGAGCTCCACTTCGGCCGGGCCGCCGACCGGCTCGGTATCGCCCAGCCACCGTTGTCGCGGACGATCGCCCAGCTCGAACAACGACTCGGTGTCGCGTTGCTGACCCGCACCAGCCGGAAGGTCTCGCTGACCGAGGCGGGCGCGGTGCTGCTGGCCGAGGGACGGGCGATCCTCGGTGCGATCGCCGCCGCCGAGAGGCGCACCCGCACCGTCGACCGGCCGTCGCTGGTGCTGGCCGCGAAAGCCGGTGGCTCCAGTGAACTGCTCGCGAAGCTCCTCGACGCCTATGCCGCCGAGCCCGGCGCGATCGCCGTCGAACTGCTGTTGTGCGAGGCCCACACCCGGCAACCGCTGTTCGACGGCCGGGCCGACGTGGCGATCCTGCACGAGCCGTACGACTCGACCGCCGGTCTCGATGCCGAGGCCCTGTACAGCGAGAGTCAGTACGCCGTCCTGCCCAACTCGCATCCACTGGCCGGTGCGGCGCAGTTGCGGATGGCCGACGTCATCGATCTGCCGGAGCTCGCGCGCTGGCCGGAGCCCGACGGCACATATCTTCCCGGCCCCGGCGTGGAGGTGCACAACCTGACCCAGCTCTTCCAGATGATCGCGCTCGGCCGTGCCGTCGCGGTCATGCCGGAGATCGTCCGCACGGGCCTGCTCGAAGGCCTGGTCGCGGTGCCGGTGGTCGACGCGCCGAAGGTGACGACGGTGATCGCCTGGCCGCCGCACAGCAGGTCGCGTGCCGTCGCCGACCTGGTGCGGGTGGCGATGGGGTTCAGCTGACGGGTGCGCGGCTGAGGATCACGGCGAGGCCGAACGCCACGCCCATGATCGTCACTTCCAGAATCGCCCACTGCACGATCGCGGTGACCTTGTGCTGGGAGATCTTCGGCAGCAACCGCCATCGGATGTGCGCGCCGAGCAGTGCGATCGCGCCGGCGCACAGCGACTTGCCCAGCAACAGCAACCCGTAGCCGGTCGTGACCAGCGACTGCGGGAACGGCACGACCGGATTGAGGATCAGCTCCAGCAGTCCGTTGAACAGGCCGGTCACCGCGACGACGATCAGGCTGATGGTCGCGACCGTGGAGAACTTCGGCAGCGCGACCGCCAGCAGCCCCTTGCGGTAGGCGACCAAGGCCATCAACGCGCCGAGCCCGCCCGCCCAGGCCGCGGCGCCCAGCACGTGCAGCTCCATGGAGACCATCGAGTAGTCGTGGTACTTCCAGTTGGAGGCGTGCCCGGTCACCGGGATCGGCAGCAGCCCGAACATCGAGATGAGAATCCGCAGCTCAGCGGGTACGGACTCGCCGCTGCGCACGGCCATCACGCCGATGATCAGGTAGATGAACGCGCAGGCCGCGCTGAACAGCAGTCCCTTGCCCGCGCCGACGTTCGCGATGTAGTCGATCGCGTTGCCGATGCTGACGTTGCTGCCCGGTCGCAGCTCGGCGGCCTGCAGCACGATCGCCAGCAACGCCGTGATCACCCAGACGGCGGCGGCGATGACCGCGGCCGGCCGGGCGAGCTTCATGACCGGTTCGGTGTGCGTGGGCCGGTCGAAGCCGAGCAGCTTCGGCAGGATCGACAGCCCGACGACGATCGTCGCCGAGACGTCGAGCAGCACCCGCGTGACCGGCAGGCCGTACCGGACCGCCGCCCCGGCGTCCACGACCCCGGCGACCACGACAGGTGGTGCGAGCGCGAGGCCGAGCGCGATGCCCGCGAGAGCGCCGAAGATCAGCCCGGCGAGCACGCGGTAGTGGGAGGGGGCGGCGGTCCGGACGTCGCTCATGCCTTCGTGCCTCCGCCGCGCAGGGCGAAGAACACGCCACCGCCGAGCAGCACCACGGCGCCGACGATCCACACCCAGATGGGCAGACCGTCGCTCGAACCGCTGTCGGCCGTGTCGCTGGCCGCGACCTGGCGAGGCGTGCCGGTGCCGTCCTTGGTGAGCGTGAACGTCAGCTCACCGGAGACGGGGTGGCCGTCCGCGGACAGGATGCGATAGCCGATCTTGTACTGCCCGGCCTTGCCGAGCGCGTTGATCTTCTGACTGACCGCGGTGTCCTTGATCGTCGGGTCGCCCTCGACCTCGTAGTGGCCACCGCTGGAGTCGATCACCGAGATCGCGTTGATGCCCTGACCGCCCTGCACGTCCTGGTCGAACGTCAGCGTGACCGTGGACGGGCCGACCTCCAGCGAGGTCTTGTCCTTCGGGTCGCTGCTGATCAACGCGTTGTGCGCCGCCGCGGGGGCGGCCGTGGCGAGCACGGCCGCACCAGCGAACAGGAACGCGACTAGAGCGCGCTTCATGCCTTGCGCCTCGACCGCAGGATCGCGCCGACACCGAAGCCCAGGCCGAGCGCGCCGACGGCCAGACCGGCGCCACCGAGGTAGCGGGCGGTCTTGTCGGAACCGGAGACCGACGCCTCGTGCGTGTCGGTGTGGCTGTCAGCGGCCGGGGTCGTGCCGTGGCCGCCGTGTTCGTCAGCGCCGGCGGCCTTCGGGGCGAGCTTCAGCGCGGGCGCCGGGTGCTCCGGCTCCTTGCCGTCGGCGCCGGTGGCCTGCGACCAGTCGACGACCTCGCCGTTCTCGTAGGTCTGCTTGGTCGGCAGTTCGAGCTTGTCCTTGCCCTCCGGCAGGGTCCCGAGCGCGACGAAGAACTCCTGGTACTCGTTGATCCCGATCTTCACGCCGGGGTCGGCGGTCCAGGTGATCGTCTTGAACGCCTCGGTGACCTCCTTGCCCGCGATGGTCACCGGCTTGTCGAGCTTGGCCTTGACCGCCTCGGCCTTCCAGCCGGTCAGCGGCTTGGTGCGCACCGACGTGAGCGGGGTGTCCGTCGGCAGCGTCACCTCGATCTTGGTGGTGCCGGCGTTGTCCCGCTCGTTCGGGACGCGGAACGCGAACGTGGCGCGGCCGCCCTGGGTGAAGTCGGACGGCTGGGCGCTGACGTGCGCCGATGCGATGGTCGGGGTGCCGAGAACGGCGAGTCCGGCAACGCCGAGGACGGCGAGCGCGCGCACGCCAAATCGATTTGTCGACATGAAGTTGTGGCTCCTGATTGCCAAGGGGTCTGTTGGGGGATACGGATGATCAGGAGCCACAGGGCGGGCCGCGCCGCCGATTTGCCCGCGAGATGTCCAGGTAGTGCGCGTTCTGGACGTACGGCGTGCTGGTGAACGACCGCGCCGGCGCGGTGACCGGCAGCGGCGTGAGCCTGCGGGGGATCAGGCGCGTGACTGCGGCGAACAGCCTGAACAGGGCGTTCTCCGCGTGGAACAGGAGGATGCCGGTCAGCGTCGCGGCCACGAGGTGCGCCACGAACATCTTCCCGGTGAGCGTGTTGGTGTGTTCGTGGTTCACCCACGACAGCAGCAGGTGCTGAGCGAGCTGGGCGGTGCCGAGACCGGCGATGACCGAGAGCTTCCCGGTCCGCTTGTCCGCGAGCGACGTCGCCGCGAACGCGATCAGCACCACGAGTGGCAACGCGTGGATGAACTCCGACAGCTCTCCGCCGCCCAGTCCGTGCGCGGCGATCGTGAGCGAAGCAGAGGTCAGCGCAAGCGCGGCACCACGCAGGGTGCGCAACTCACTCGACCGTGTGCTCACGTCGGTGAGGGTAATCGGAGGAGTTTGCCCCGGTCTATGAGCGGGTAACTAGGGCCGCATGACCGTTCAATGCGACAAGCCGGGCCGTACCGACCGGGTTGTGTTCGGCGTTGCCGCAGGTCTCACGCTTGCGTTCGTGACCTGGGGAATCGTAGGTACAGACTCGTTGGCCGCTGCCTCGAAGACAGCGCTGTCCTGGATCATCCAGAATCTGGGATGGGCCTTTGTGATCACGGCCTCGGGGTTCGTGGTGTTCGCGCTGTGGCTCGCGTTCAGCCGCTACGGCAAGATCCCGCTCGGCCGCGACGACGAGAAACCCGAGTTCAAGACCGTCTCGTGGGTGGCGATGATGTTCAGCGCCGGCATGGGCATCGGGTTGATGTTCTACGGCGTCAACGAGCCGCTGACCCACTTCGTGAAGCCGCCGCCCGGGACTGACGGCGATCCTTTGGAAACCGCGATGGCCACGACGCTCTTCCACTGGACGCTGCATCCGTGGGCGATTTACGCCATCGTCGGCATCGCGATCGCCTACAGCAGCTTCCGGCGTGGGCGATCTTCGCTGATCAGCTCTGCTTTCGCGCCGCTGCTGGGACGTCGGGCGGCTAGTGGCTGGGGCCGCGCGATCGACGTGATGGCGATCTTCGCGACGCTGTTCGGGTCGGCCGCTTCACTCGGGCTCGGTGCGCTGCAGATCGGGTCCGGGCTGGAGGCCGCCGGGTGGGCCGGTGACGTTGGCAAGGGTGTGCTGGTCGCGATCATCGCGGTGCTGACCGTGGCTTTCGTCGCGTCCGCCGTGTCCGGTGTCGCCAAGGGGATCCAGTGGCTGTCGAACATCAACATGGTGCTGGCCGTGGTGCTGGCGCTGTTCTTGTTCGTGGTCGGGCCGACCGTGTTCATCCTGAACCTGCTGCCCACGGCGATCGGGGACTACTTCCGCGAGCTGGCTTCGATGGCCGGGCGGACCGCTGCCTCTGGTGGGGACGCCACCGAGACCTGGTTGTCCGGGTGGACGATCTTCTACTGGGCGTGGTGGATCTCGTGGACGCCGTTCGTCGGGATGTTCATCGCGCGGATCTCGCGAGGGCGGACGATCAAGCAGTTCGTGGCCGGGGTGATCCTGGTGCCGTCCGCGGTGTCGCTGGTGTGGTTCGCGATCCTGGGCGGGACGGCGATCTTCGAGCAGCGGTCCGGTGTTGATCTCGCTGGACAGTCCACCCCGGAGTCGCAGCTGTTCTCGCTGCTGAACCAGTTCCCGTTGGCCGCGATGGCCGGGGTCGTGGTGATGCTGCTGGTGGCGATCTTCTTCGTGTCCGGGGCGGATGCCGCCTCGATCGTGATGGGAACGCTCTCGCAGGAGGGGTCCATCCAGCCCCGGAAACCCGTGGTGGTGTTCTGGGGTGTGCTGACCGGTGCGGTCGCCGCGGTCATGCTGCTGGTCGGTGGGTCGAACGCGCTGACAGGGCTGCAGAACCTCACGATCATCGCGGCGTTGCCGTTCATGGTCGTGATGGTCGGGCTGTGCGTCTCTCTCGCCCGTGATCTCCGCTCGGATCCGATGATCAAGCGTGAGGAGCGCGTGGCCGAGGTGATGGAAGAGGTTGCCGACAGTTATCCACAGATCGCCGAACGGCAGCTTGACGTGCCCGTATCCCGATAAAATGGAGCCGGGGCCGGTCCCCCAGGGAGGGCGGGGGTCTGCCCTAGCGCACGTTCAAACGCCTGAGGAGTTCCTGCTCCAGCACGTCCAGATCAGTTCCGACGGCCCGGTGCGCAGCTTTGCGCCGGGCCGTCGGCATGCGTTCGGAAGCGCGCACGGCGGCCAGCAGCTGAGTCAGGCGGGCTTCGGTTTTCGAAACCCAGGCTTCGTCGGAAACGCGCAAAGGCTCCATCGAGTCGGAGAAGCCGACGATTCGGGCGTGCAGGCGGGCGCCGTGGCCGGAGTACTTGCCGATGTCCGCGACGTCGATGCCGAGGCGGCGCGCGCGGTAGCGGTCGTACTGCTCGCTCAGCACGCCGGCACCTCTGGCGATCACCGGGGCGAGCACCGGAATGAGGGCCGGGGCAATCACCTTTGCCACTCCGACCAGGTTCTTGGCCCTCTTGGGCGTGATCAGATGGCCGGTTTTGCGCGCCATTCGGGTACACCTCCTCCGTCACGTGAAACTTACTGCCCAGGTTGCTGACACATCAGATGGACGCGCGACATACGCTGCATCCTGTGACTTCCCAGGTGCAGCTAGACGCCGGCGTGGTCACTCGTTGTCGGCGGCGGGTGCACCTCGAAAACGATCCGGAGATGCGCGGCGCTCCCAAGGCGGCGCTGGATCCGGCTTCGGAACAACGGAAAGCGGACGCGACGAACCATCGCCGGGCGGTGGCGGACGCGCTCGGGCGGATTGCCGGTTCGAACTTCTTCGAGGTGCCGAACGGGCCTGAGGTGCGCAGTGCCGACCGGGAACGGGTCACGCTCGCGGCCATGGAGATGGGTGCCCAGTACATCTGGGGGGCCGCGTTGCCACGTGATCCCCGTGGTGGCCGCCGTGGCGGGATCGACCTGCTGGTCAAGGACACCACCGGATACGTGCCGGTGCTCGTGGTGCGGCACAAGATCACCGATCCGGGCCAGGGCGCTCGCACCAGCCCGTTGACCATGCCGTTGCCCGGTGGGAGCCGGACGGATCCGCATCGGAAGGTGCGGCCGCAGCCTCGGGACCAGCTCAGGCTGGCCCATGCGCAACGGCAGCTGCAGGCCGCCGGGTACGCGGCGCACGGGCGGGCCACCGGCGGCGTGATCGGCATGGACGCCGACGTGGTGCTGTGGCACGACCTGGAAGCGCCCACGTGGCCGGGTGGCCGCAACGCGCTGGCCGAGTACGACGCCAGGTTCTCGGATCGGCTCGCGGTCGCGCTGGCGGCGGCGAACCAGCGGGACCCGCTGGCCCGGCCGTCGCGGATCGTGGACTGCAAGACGTGTCCGTGGTGGCCCACTTGCGACAACGATCTCAAGCAGGGGCGGGACGTCAGCCTCGTCGTGCGCGGCGAGGACGCGGTGGCGCTGCGGAAGGCCGGGTTGTCCACTGTGGACCAGCTGGCCGAGCTGGATCCGCAGGGCGAAGGGCCGATCCAGCTCGTCGGCATGCCGTTCGGCGACGCGGTGGTGCTGGCGCGGGCGTGGCTGCGGGACCTGACGCTGGTGCGCCGGGTGCCCGAGATGAGGGTGCCGCGCGCGGACGTCGAGGTCGACGTCGACATGGAGAGCTTCGGCGATCTCGGCGCCTACATGTGGGGCTGCCTGCTGTCCGGAAAGGACATCGACGAGGAGCACGGGTACCGCGCCTTCGTCACGTGGGATGCCTTGCCGTGCGACGACGAGGCGCGTTCGTTCGCCGAGTTCTGGACCTGGTTGACCGGGATCCGGTTGCGCGCCAAGGCACGCGGGCTGTCGTTCAAGGCCTACTGCTACAACGAGCTGGCCGAGAACCGCTGGCTGCTGGGCTCGGCGGAACGGTTCGCCGGCAAGCCCGGCATCCCGACGGTGGCGCAGATCAAGGAGTTCATCAACTCGGACTCCTGGGTCGACCTGTTCGGGATCGTCCGTGAGCAGTTCCTGTGCGCGCACGGCAAGGGCCTGAAGATCATCGCACCGGCCGCGGGGTTCACCTGGCGCGATCCGGAGGCCGGCGGCGAGAACTCGATGCGCTGGTACCGGTCGGCCGTGGGGCTCAACGGCGACGAGCTCGACGTCGAGCAGCGGCAGAGGCTGCTGGAGTACAACGAGGACGACGTCCGGGCCACCCACCGCCTGCGCGAGTGGATGACCTCGGACGCCATGTCCAAGCTGCCTTTTGCAGGCGACCTCTAGCGGGGCGCCATGCGGAGAGCGCCGTCCATCCGGATGACCTCGCCGTTCAGGTAGTCGTGCTCGACCAGCGAGACCGCGAGCTGCGCGTACTCGGTGGGCTGGGCCAGGCGCTTCGGGAACGGGATGCCGGCGGCGAGGCCCGCGCGGAACTCGTCCGAGACGGTGGCGAGCATCGGGGTGTCGACGATGCCGGGGGCGATGGTCAGCACGCGGATGCCGACGTTCGAGAGGTCGCGGGCGGCCGGGAGGGTCATGCCGACGACGCCGCCCTTGGAGGAGGCGTAGGCGACCTGGCCGATCTGGCCGTCGAACGCCGCGATCGAGGCGGTGTTGATGATGACGCCGCGGGCGCCGTGCTCCAGCTCCTCGGTCTTGCCCATGGCGGCGGCGGCCAGGCGCAGGACGTTGAAGGTGCCGATCAGGTTGACCTCGATGACCTTGCGGTAGAGGTCGAGGTCGTGCGGGCCGGTCTTGCCGACGGTGCGGGTCGACGGGCCGATGCCCGCGCAGTTCACCGTGATGCGCAGCGGGGCGCCGGAGCCGGCCGCGGTGTCGACGGCGGCCTGGACCTCTTCACCGGAGGTCACGTCGGCCGACAGGTAGGTGACGTTCTCGATCGTGTCGGCCTTCTCGATGGCGCTGGGCAGGTCGAGCGCGAACACCTGCGCTCCACGCGCCGCCAGCGCACGTGCGGTCGCGCCGCCGAGGCCGGACGCGCCACCGGTGACGATGGCCGCGGTACCCGAGATCTCCATGCCTTCATCCTCCTCGAAGCGAACTGCTCGCGAGGAGGTTAACGGTCGTTACCTGAACATCAACGGTCGGACCAGTGGAGCAGTGCCACCAGAGGCACCGCCGCCAGCAGCGCGAGGCCGATGAAGATCGTCGCGATCGTCAGAATTCCCATGCCTTGAACTGTGCCGTTCGACCGTGTTCGAAACATCGGCCGCGCCGGTAGACCTCTGGTAGGAGATCTGTCACGGTCAGCTACGACGAAAGTCGTACGGCGTTCAACTGGGCATGTCAGGGTCACTCTTATGTTTGCGCGCCGTATCGCCGTAGTGGGCACCGGTTACGTCGGGTTGACGACGGGCGCCTGCCTCGCGTCTCTGGGACACCGCGTGGTCTGCGCGGACGTCGACGCCTTGAAGGTGGCGCGGCTGCGGGCCGGGCAGGTCGACATCCTCGAACCAGGGCTCGCCGAGCTCGTCGTCGAAGGCCAGGCGGCCGGGCGGCTGGAGTTCGTGGTCGGGGCCGCGCCCGCGGTGCTCGAGGCCGATGTCGTGTTCCTGTGTCTGCCGACGCCGATGGGCGCGGGCGGCGCGGCCGATCTGAGCGCCGTCGAGTCGGTGGCCGCGGAGATCTCCGAGGTGCTGCCGTACGGGACGGTCATCGTCACCAAGTCGACCGTGCCAGTCGGGACGTCGGCACGCGTGCGCGCGCTGCTCGGCCGTGAGGACATCGCGGTCGTGTCGAACCCGGAGTTCCTGCGCGAGGGCACGGCTGTGCGCGACTTCCTGCACCCGGACCGGATTGTGGTCGGCTCGGACTCGCCGTCCGCCGCCGAACGGGTCGCAGCGCTGTTCGCCAAGCTCGGTGCGCCGACCGTGCTGATGGACGCCGCGAGCGCCGAGATGGTCAAGTACGCCGCGAACTGCTTCCTCGCGATGAAGCTCTCATACGTCAACGCGGTCGCTGAGCTGTGCGAACTGCTGGGTGCGGACATCGAGTCGGTGTCCGAGGGCATGGGTTACGACAAGCGGATCGGGCAGTCGTTCCTGAAGCCCGGGCCGGGCTGGGGCGGCTCGTGCCTGCCGAAGGACACGCACGCGATGGTGCAGATCGCCGAGGCGGTCGGGGTCGACTTCGGACTGGTCCGCTCGACGATCGAGGCCAACGTCCGTGCGCAGATGCGGGTCGTGGACAAGGTTCGCGTCGCATGCGGCGGCTCGTTGGCCGGAGTGCGGATCGGCGTGCTCGGGCTCGCGTTCAAGGCGGGGACGAACGACCTGCGCGACTCGCCGGCGTTGGCCGTCGCCGAGCAGCTGGTGCTCGAAGGTGCCGAGCTGACCGCGTTCGACCCCGAGGTGACAGGGCCGCTCGCCGGAATGCTGCTGGTCGACGACCCTTACCAGGCGGTCAAGGGAGCCGAGGCCGTCGTGCTGCTGACGGACTGGCCGGTGTTCCGCACGCTCGACTGGGTGCGCGTCGCCGAGCTGATGGACGGCCACACCGTCGTCGACTCTCGCAACCACCTGGACGCCGACGCATTGGAGCGCGCCGGACTGCTCCATTCGGGTGTGGGGCGTGCGTCACTCGGAGTCACGCAATTTAGTTAGCGTCGCATACCTTTGTAGGCGTGTTCACCACGCGCCCTGAACTCGTCGGCACCTTCGGCATGGTCGCATCGACCCACTGGCTGGCCTCCTCGGCGGCCATGGCTGTACTTGAGGACGGCGGCAACGCGTTCGACGCGGCCGTGACCGCCGGGTTCGTGTTGCAGGTGGTGGAACCGCACCTCAACGGCCCCGGTGGCGAAGTTCCGATCATCTTCGCGGCCGCTGGTGCGGCGCCGCGGGTGCTGTGCGGACAGGGCGTGGCTCCGGCCGGCGCGTCGATCGACCACTACACGTCACTCGGCCTGGAACTGGTTCCCGGCAGCGGGTTGCTGGCCGCGACCGTGCCCGGCGCCTGGGACGGGTGGCTCACTCTTCTGCGTGACTACGGCACCAAGTCGTTGCGCGATGTGCTGGACAAGGCGATCGGCTACGCGCGGGACGGCTTCCCGCTCGTCGAACGCGCGGTGCACACCATCTCGTTGGTCTCGGACCTCTTCCGCGACCACTGGCCGACGTCCGCTGCTCAGTGGATGCCCAGCGGTGCGCTGCCGGTGCCCGGTGGCCGCTTCCGCAACCCGAAGCTCGCTGACACGTGGGAATGGCTGCTCGCGGCTGCCGAGGCCGCCGGCGCTGATCGTGAGGCGCAGATCGAGGCCGCGCGCAGGGCCTGGTCGCAGGGGTTCGTGGCCGCGCAGGTCGACGAGTTCTGCCGCTCCGAGTTCCGCGACGACTCCGGCCGTGATCATGCCGGTGTGCTGACCGGTGCGGACATGGCGTCGTGGGAGGCGTCGTACGAGGACGCGGTGCTGACCGACTTCGGCTCGTGGACGCTGGTGAAGGCCGGGGCGTGGACGCAGGGACCCGTGCTGGCGCAACAGCTCCGGCTGCTGGAGGGTTACGAGCTGTCCTATGTGGATGGAAAGCCCAGCGCGGAGACCATCCACCTGGCCGTCGAGGCCGCCAAGCTCGCCTTCGCCGACCGCGAGGCTTGGTACGGCGACGTTCCGGACGTGCCCCTGGAGACGTTGCTGTCGCGTTCTTACGCTGCAGAGCGCCGTGCGCTGATCGGCGACGACGCTTCCTTCGAGCTGCGCCCCGGTTCGCCCGACGGCCGGGAACCGTTGCTGCCCAAGCACATCGTCGGCGGACCGTCGGTGCTCGTGTCCGACCCGACCGGCGCGATCGGCGAACCGACCGTGGCCCGTTCCGGTGTGACGCGCGGCGACACCGTGCACGTCGATGTCGTGGACCGCTGGGGCAACATGGTGTCCGCGACCCCGTCCGGCGGCTGGCTGCAGTCGTCGCCGACGATCCCGTCGCTCGGCTTCTGCCTGGGCAGCCGCGCCCAGATGTTCTGGCTGGACAAGGGTTTGCCGAACTCGCTGGCTCCCGGCAAGCGCCCGCGGATCACCTTGTCACCGTCGATGGCGCTGCGGGACGGCGTTCCAGCGCTGGCGTTCGGCACGCCCGGCGGCGACCAGCAGGACCAGTGGCAGCTCGGCTTCTGGCTCGCGCACCTGGCAGGCTTGAACCTGCAGGAGGCGATCGACTCGCCGATGTGGCACTCGAACGCGTTCCCGAGCTCGTTCTACCCGCGTGCCTGGACACCCGGCGAGCTCGTGATCGAGTCCCGAGTCGGCGCCGACACCCTGGAAGCGTTGCGTGCGAAGGGCCACCAGGTAGTGGACGCCGGTGAGTGGACCCTCGGCCGGATGTCGGCCGTGGCGAGGGACTCCTCGGACGGACTCCTGCGCGCCGGTGCGAATCCACGGGGCGCGCAGGGTTACGCGGTGGGTCGTTAGCCGCCGATGATCTGAGAGCCGTCGTGGATCATCTCCACGTTGCCGCCCATGTTGTGCAGCGTGGAGATGCCCGCGCTCTGGCCGAGCTCGCTGACCTTGCCGACGGCGTCGACGTTCGGCAGCTGCGGCAGCTCCGGCGCGGCCTGTGCGGTGCCGGCCAGGGCGGCGATGGCACCGGCGGCGATGCCGGCGGACGCGACGATCTTCTTGATGCTCAAGGCGTTTCGCTCCGTAAATGGCGTGAAAAAAGTGGAACGGCGCCCGATTCGAGGGGGAGGGAATCGGGCGCCGCCCCGGCCAGGAAGTACTGGTTGGATCAGATGTCGACGTGCGCGAGGCCGTTCCACGGACCCTGGGGCTCGTTGAGGCCGAGCAGCGTCGCGGCGGGAACACCGTTGCCGCCGGCGTCGACGTTCTCCACGATCGCGGTGACGTCCGCGTCCTGCGCGTTGACGGCCTGGATCTTGCCGGCCACGTCCGAGGTGTCGACCTTCGCGAGGTCGCCGACCGACGCGACGTCACCCAGCTGACCACCCAGGTCGGGCTGCGTGTGCGCGGTGGCGTCGACGGTGTCAGCGTGTGCGATGCCACCCAGGCCGAGCATTACGGCGGTGCTGCCGAGGGCAACGGCGGCCCCCGCGACGGTCTTCCTGAGGTTCATGGGCGCGAACGTTTCGTGTTCGACCCCTCTACATCAAGCTGCGTAACTCAGGCGAGGGAACTTCTTCATCCGTTGGAGGGACGCCACTCCATTCCAACCGTGCAGACGCGGACTTCCTCCCGCCACACCGTGATCGCGAACGTGCCCGCTTTCGTTTCGGTCCGCGAGAGGAAGTCGTACGCGCACTCGAGGGTGTAGCGCCGCTGCCACTCCTCGCCTTTTCTTATGTACCAACCGTGGTCGACGACCTCCTCGACCTGCTCGAGGTCCAGCGCACCGCTGGGCAGCCGTCGGTGGTACTCGATGCGATGGAAGTGGTCCATGCAAAGGACGTTCCTCACCAGCCCCGAGAGGTGAGAATCTCAAAGTGCGGATCTTGCCCGTACCGTTTGGACCGTGGCCGAACCCACGTACCGAATGCAGCGCCTGGGACAGGCGTTGCAGTTGCTGCGTGAGCGCGCAGGCATGAGCCAGCACCAGGTGGCGCAGCGGCTGCACTACAACGTCCCGAAGATCAGCCGCATCGAGAACGGCCAGTTGCCCGACATCCACGCGTTGCGCGCGATGCTCGACCTCTACGGCGTGATTGGCGATGAAGAAGCCCCGTACATCGAGATGTGGGAGCTGGCCAGGGAGAAAGGCTGGTGGCGTGCCTACGCTCTTGACGGGTACGGCTACCTCGGCCTTGAGCACGACGCCGCACGTGTCAGGGAGTTCCAGTTCGGTTACATCCCAGGACAGCTGCAGACCGTGCGATACATGCGGGCGTTGTTCACAGGCTCAGCGAGGCAGCGATCCAAGAAGCGGATCGAGGACGACGTTGCCATCCGCGTTCGCCGGCAACAGCGCTTGGTCGCCGACAACCCGCTTGAGTACCACGCCATCATCTATGAAGCCGCCCTGCGGCAAGCTGATCGAGAGCAGCTTCTGCATCTCGTCGAGGTGGGCCGCCTGCCGAACGTGACCATCCAAGTCCTGCTGGAATCAGCAGGACTTCACGAGGGGCAGAGCGGACCGTTCACGCTGCTGGACATGCCGTTCGCCGGTGATCCACAGGTTCTCTACATCGAGTACATGGGTGGCTCGATCCACATCGAAGACTCACGGCAAGTGAAGGCCGCTACGCTCGTCTTCAAGCACCTCTCGAAGCTGGCGCTGTCCCATGACGAGTCCGCCACATGGATCGAGAGGTTGGCTGCCGAGAGGTAGGGAATCGTGTGGCGCAAGAGCAGTCGTAGTAGCGGTGGCCAGGATGCGAACTGTGTCGAGATTGCGCTGAACGGCTCAAAGGCGCTCGTTCGAGACACCAAAAACCGGACAGGATTTGTCATCCAGTCCGGTAATTGGCAAGCGTTCATCGGCGCCGTAAAGCGCGGAGACTTCGAAACTGACTAACGGGTCAGGCGATCGCGCCCGGTGGCAGCTTCAACTTGAACGGCAGCGTGGTGACGACGGCCAGATCGGAAGCGGTCGCCTTCATCAGCGTCGGCGCGTTGCGCGCACCCGGCTCCGGCAGGTCCAGCAACCTGTCCACGGCCTCGATCAGCGGACCTTCGTAGATCCACACGGCCTGGGCCGGGCGGGCCGAGTCGCGCACCGCGGGCAGACGTCCCGCGCGCGCCTCCGTCTCCGACCAGAAGAGGATCGAGTCGATGAAGCCTCTGCGCTGCTTGAACGCCATGATGCGGTCGAGCTGCCCGGCGTCGTCCCTCAAGTGGAGGAACTGAAAACCGCTCTCGCGCAGCTCGATGACCTTGTTCAGTGCGTGGTCCATGGCGCACCTACCCCTGTGAGGTCCCCTTCGGGCGACCGTTCAGTCATACGACCCGAAAGGATCGTACGGTAAGTCAACGTTCGTCCGTAAGACGTACTCCGAACGAGTATCTCAATTGGTGGACGTTTGTGGCTTAGGGTAATCACTGGCGTCCTTGTTGGGGGAAACGGCCAGGAGGGCCATTACGGTTCGCGTCAGGAACGCCAAACCGCCCAATGTGACTAATGTCACTGTGATCCACATGTGCCGCCTCCGAGTGGTGACCTACACCCGTAGTAGACGTCTAGCACTCGGCGGCGGTTGCAAGTCGCACCGACTCGCGTTCTTAACAGAGATCCCGAAGTTCATCGCCTGCGCACGCGGCGAGCGATGTTGCCGAAAGCACGCACCGGGGCGCTGAACTTCCACGACGTTGACGAGCGGAGCTCGTTGAGGGCGTGGTGGGCGTTGTGGGAGACCTGGTGGATGGCGGCCAGCTCCGCCTCCAGCTCGGCGATGCGCCGCTCGCTGATCTCGTTGCGCTCCAGCACGCGGTCGAGGTTGCGGGCTGAACCGGGCGGCAACATCAGTGCGTGCTTGTCCAGCTCCACGTGCACCAGCGCGCGCATGACCAGCCACTCGTCGGGGTTCACGACGTGCGCTGACGACTTGTCGGACCACTTGTTGTAGATCGCGGTCATCTGCTCCGTGTCGTGCACGCCGCACAACGAGGCGGCGCGCACCAGGAAGTCCCAGTCCTCGCAGACGGTCAGCGTCTCGTTGAACGCGAAGCCCAGCTCGACGAGTCGGCGGGGGAACGCGAAGCAGTGGAACGGCGTCTCGTTCTGCCGCAAATGCCTCAGCATGTCGAAACGCGTCGCGTACGTGGGCGTGAGCGGGCCGCTCGCGTAGCCGTCGTCGCCCCACGTGCGCTTCTGCTCGGCCGCCCACCAGCGGACGATCGTGCCAGGGGCCTCGGCCGCGCCTTCGTGGACGTTCTCGACGTAGTTCGCGAGCACGAGGTCGTCATCGTCCAGGAAGACGACGTAGTCGCCACGGGCGGCACGCAGGCCGACGTTCGCGGGAACGCTGCGGGTGCCGCCGTCGCACGACAAGGTGCGCACGCGCTGGGCGAGGTTGCCTTCGAAGTCGTCGACCAGCTCCTGCACAGCGCGCAGCCGTGTCGAGTCGTGCACCACGATCACGACCTCGAAGTCGAGGTCGGTCTGCGCGCCGAGGCAGCACAGCACGTCGCTCAACGCCAGCGGGCGCTTGCCCTGGGTGCGAATCACGATGCTGAGGAAGACCGAGCCCGCGTCCTGCGCGGCAGGCGCGCGCCGAGCGCCGCGGTGGTAGCGGCGCACGAACTGGTTCACCGAGCCGAAGTCGTCCGCCTCGTCGCGCAGCGTCCGCAAGAAGGAGCCGACGTTCGTCTTCGGCTCGAACAGCGGGTGCAGGGCGCGGTGCTGGTCGGACTGCTCGAGCAGGAAGTCCTCACGGGCCGACTCGTACCAGCCGGTCGTCGTCGTCAGCTCCGTCAGCGACGACTCGGTGAAGAACCGGACGTGCGTGCGGTCGAGGAGACCGGACTCCGTCATCTCCCAGCGGCCGGCGAGCAGCTGCCGGGCGAGGTCGACGTGCGCGACGTTCGGGATGCTGATGATCAGCTCGGCGTCCTGCTCCGCGATCACGCCCAGCGAGGTCAGCACCGCCGACGGATCCGGCACGTGCTCCAGCACGTCCAGGCACAGCACGGCCGCGACGGACCGCCCGGAGACGATCTTGTCCAGCGACGTCGCCAGGTCCGGTGCCGTCAGGTCGACGACGTGGCCCTCCAGACCGCGCGCGGCGAGGGCCTCGATCGCCGCCGCGTCCACATCGATGCCGACGTAGGTGGCGCCGCTGGCCGTGATCGGGTCCGCGACCGCCGCGGCGCCGCAGCCGATGTCCAGCACGATCTTGCCGTGCGGATCGGTGCCCGCGAGCAGGCGGACAGCGGCGCCGTACGGGCCGTTCTCGTTGAAGTCGAACTCGTAGTTGCCCACGCGGAGTACCCCAGGTTCAGAAGCGGCGGCGGCCGTACTCGAAGTCGATGAAGTCGGCGACCGTGCTCGCGTTCGGCAGGGGATCGGGCAGATCGTCCTCGTCGAGTCGCTGGAAGTCCGCGACCGCGCGCTTCTGGTCGTCGTGGCCGTGCCGGGTGACGACGTCGACCGTCTCCTCGACGAGGTCGGCGCGGTCGTACTTCGTCAGCAGCTTGAGCCTGCCGAGCAGGCCGGCGTGCAGCTCGATGCTCGTCGGTGCGACGTTCGCCTTGTCGTCGAGCCGCTTGTCGTGGAACACCACGGCTTTCGGCTGGTGCACGACGCGTGACCCCGCGAGCCGCAGACGCCAGCTGAGGTCGACGTCGTTGACGTAGGACGGGAACGACACCTGGTCGAACCCGCCGACCTCGTGGAACAACTTCGTCCGCACGAGCAGGCAGGCGCCGCTCGCCCAGCTCTGGTCACCCGTCGAAGGGTCGAACCACTTCGGGTGCTCACAAGGGATCTGACGGGCGTCCACGGCACCTACGTGCACGTCGCGGGCCGCCTTCAGCAGGTGCTTGAGCAACATCGGCGCGACGTAGGTGTCGGGGTTGAGCAGCAGCAGGTAGTCCTCGTCCGCACCTTCCGCGAGCCTGTTGCAGCCCGCGCTGTGGCCGAGGTTCTCGCCGAACCACGTGTAGTGCAGAGCCGCGAAGCCGGTGTTGTCCTGCAACGACTGCACGTCGCTCGCACCGATCATCGGCGTGCTCGAGCAGTCTCCGATGTGGACGGTCACGTCGATGTCGGCGTGCTGCGCGCTCTGGTTCAGAGCGCGCATGCAACGCCACACCTCGTCGAGCTCGTTGTGGAACAGGACGACGGCGACCCGAAGCGTCGTCCTCATTTAGCGGGCGTGTGCTCGAGCTGGTCGGCCAGGACCTGCTTGAAGGCGGCGACCACGTCGGCTTCGTTGGCGCCGAGCACCTCGACGCGGAGGAGCTCGCCACCGGAGACGTAGCTACCGCGCCGCACCTGGAGGGTCTTGCCCGCCGCGTCCTTGACCTCCGCGCCGAAGACCTTCACCCCCGGCTTCGACTCGGTGGGCGACTCGGCGAAGGCGAACCGCAGCTGGTCGTTCTCCATCGCGTCGCGCAACGCGGCGGGGTCGGCGCACTTGAACGCCCACATGCTGTCCGAGTTGCCCTTGGTGTCCAGCACGACGACCGAGCGGGTCTCGGTGACGTCGAACCGCTTGAGCATCAGCAGATCGGGCTCCGGCAACGGCTTCGCGGCTTCCAGCTGCTGCGGGGTGTAGGTGTTCGGGCCGTTCTTGGCGCCTTCGGGAATGGTGAGGTTGCCGAACGGCGTGGGCTTCTTCTTGGTGGGCGACTGCGAGGTGGGCGCCGGGTTGGTCGGAGACGGGTCCGCGTTGTTGCTGCCCGTGCCCTTGAACACCGTGAACCAGAGCACCGCGCCCGCGACGAGCACCAGCACGACGCCGAAGATCGCGAACACCTTGCCCTTGCCGGAGGGCTTGTCGTCGAAGACCTCCGGGCCGTGCGCCTGGAACCCGCCGCCACCCCACTGAGGCGCCATCAGGTCGTGGTCGCCCGTGGTCCACGGCGGCGGCTGCGCCGATGAGGCCGAGTACGGGTTCTGCGGCGGCGTGGCCTGCCAGCCACCGTGCGGGGGCTGCGCGGGCCGGACGAACTGGGTGCGCTCGGCGCTGGCGTCGCCCGCGGAAACGACCTGCGTGCGATCCGCGTTCTCGGGCTGCGGGGTCTTGCCGGGGACGTTCGAGACCACCTGGGTGCGGTTCGACGAATCGTCCTGTCCCTGGTCCCATCTGAACGGCGGTGGGAAGGAGTTCGGCGCCGGGGCCTGCTGCGCAGGTGCGGCGGCCGCTCCTCCGGCGGATCCGGCGAGAATCTCGTCACGGCGGCGGCGGTACTCGTCCGCCGAGATCTTTCCCGAGGCCAGCACCGCGTCAAGGCGGCTGAGCTCCTCCTGCCAGGTCACGCCGGCCTTCCTTTCTGCTGCTCACCGCTGCCCGCGCGCGGGCAATCCCAGGGTCGTGCTCGCGGTATGTCTATCGTACGAGTTGCTCTTCTCCGCAGTGGGTGGAAGGAGCATTTTGTGACCACCTGGGACCGGAAAGATCGTACGAACGCCGCGCCGGACTGCAGCCCGTCAGGGAACCGGCCCGCGTAGATTGATCCGCATGGCGTTGTTCGGTCGTGACAAAACGCAGGTCACCGGCGCTGCGGACGCTCTGCCGGGCCGCGCGGACCCCGTCGTGGTGCCGGCCCACCACGCCGTCTTCGCCGACCGCGGCCTGCAACCACCCTTCCCGGCGGGACACCGCACCGCGGTGTTCGGGATGGGCTGCTTCTGGGGCGCTGAACGCCTCTTCTGGCAGACGCCCGGAGTCTGGACCACCGCGGCCGGTTACGCGGGTGGCCACACCCCGAACCCCACCTACGAAGAGGTGTGCTCGGGCCGCACCGGGCACGCCGAGGTGGTCCTGGTCGTCTTCGACCCGGCCGCGTTGCCCTACCAGGACCTGCTAAGGGTGTTCTGGGAGGGACACGACCCGACGCAGGGCATGCGGCAAGGTGCGGACGTCGGCAGCCAGTACCGGTCGATCGCGTTGTACTCGGACGAGGGACAGCGGGTCACGGCGGAGGCCTCCCGCGACGTCTACCAGCGGGCGTTGAACGCCTCCGGGCTCGGGCAGATCACCACCGAGGTGAAGCGACTCGGGGAGTTCTACTACGCCGAGGACTACCACCAGCAGTACCTCTCCGATGCCAAGAACCCCTACGGCTACTGCGGTCTCGGCGGGACGGGTGTGTCCTGTCCCGTCGGCTTGAAGGCCTGAGACGATCAGTTCATGGGGGCGAAGCTCGACTTCTTCGCCGACGTCGTGCAGACCGGCACGATCCTCGGCGCCGACGCGGACATGGGGCCGGACGTGGTGGCCGCGGTGCTGGGCGACGACTTCAGCGAGAACTGGAACGGCCGGAGCTACTGGCGGTCGTACGGCCTCGTCGAGATGGCCTGGTACCGGCGCAGGCGCGGTCTTGGGCTGATGGGTGAGCACTGGGCGGTGCAGGCGCATCGGCTGGCGTACGGCGTGCCGCTCGATCGGGCGATCGTGGCCAGGTACGGCGAGTTCAGCGGGCTGCAGATGTTCGACGAGCTGCGGGACGAGCTGGCCCGGCGCGGTACCGGGCTGGTGGAGCTGGGCGGGCCCGAGTTCGGGCACCAGCAGTACTGGCAGCCGGACGCGCAGGTCGTGCTGTACGTGTCGGTGGAGGACGATCCCGGCACCGTGCAGAAGATCTTCTCGGCGTTCGGGGACGACCACACCATCACGTTCAAGGGCGACCACCGCGTCGTCTGGCAGCAGATGAAAGAGGTCTGCGCCATGACGGAGGACCAGCGCCGCCGGTGGGTCGAGAAGAAGCGGCCGGACGACTTCCGGTCCTGGTGGCGGTACTGCACCCGGCTCACGGCCGCGCGCACCGCGCTGGACGAGGTCGGCGACCGCGCGGCGTTCGTCGAGTTCGTCTTCTGGATGTGGACGTTCGGCGAGCAACGCGACGTCTGCACATCGAAGGAAGTCGCCTACCAGCAGGCGATGTTCGCTGCCCGCATCGACGAGCTGCACCCCGAGCTGGAGCTGCCGAGTCACGAGGTGCTGGCCGCCGCGTGCCTCAGCCACGTCAGCGAGCTGATGACCCGCGACGACAAGAACCTGATCTACGCCGCGAAGCTGTTGGACGTCAGCAGAAGATGAGCCCGCACGGTTTCGTGGTCGTCGTCGTGGTCGGCCGCGGCGGTGTCGTGGTGGTGGGCTTCGGCGGCTGAGTCGTGGTCGTCGTGACCCCGGTTGTGGTCGTCGTGGTGGTGGTCGTAGTCGTTGTCTGAGAAGAAGAAGACGGCGCGGACGACGACGAGGTGGACGACACGGTCTGTGATGGTGTCTCGGTCTGCGTGGGCATCAGAGACGGGGTGTTGATCAGCGAAACGCGGGCTGGTTTGTCGCCCTCGGGGCCTGTCGGATCGCCCGCTGCGAGCGATCCGACATGCGGTGCGAGCACGTAAAACGCCGCGATGACGGCACCTAGGAGCGCCCCAGTGGCGAGCCGACCCGGCCCACTCATCGCCGCCAACACCCCGTTTGCCTATCCCGTTCACTCGATTGGGTCAAGCAAAACGAGAGTTTTGGTATCGATCAAACCCTGGTGACGGTCACGCCGACTACGCCCTGTGACAACGTGGCGATGGTCTTGAAGGCCTTCGGGGTCAGGTCGATGCAGCGACCGGTGACGAACGGGCCGCGGTCGTTGATCCGCACGGTCACGGTCTTGCCGTTGGAACGGTTCTTCACCTTGACCTTGGTGCCGAACGGCAGCGTCTTGTGCGCGGCGGTGAGCTTGTTGGGGTCGAAGCGCTCGCCGCTGGCCGTCGTACCGCCACCGGTGTAGTAGGAGGCCTTGCAGGTCTCGGCCGAGGCGACGGGGGTGAACAGCACTGCGGTGGCGGCGAGGGAGGCCAGTGTGAGGCCGGCGGCCGCGAGGGTCTTTGCCATGGCACCAGCAACTCACCGGGCGGCAAAGAGACGCCTAACGCGCGCCTAACCGGGAAACTGCTCGGCGGCGTTCACCAGCAGCTGCCAGTCGCCCTCGGGCAACGTGCGCAGCCGGTCCAGCAGAACCGACATCCGCGCCAGTAACGCAGGGTGATCGGTCCAGAACGAATGATCTACTCTCAGTAGAGCGGCCAGCAGGTCGCCCGGGTACAGGGCGAACGACCGCAGCGGGTCCGACTCGACGTGCTCCAGCGCCAGCAGCGCGGTCACGTCCAGGCCCACCTGATGCGTCACCAGCAGGTGCAGCGACGTCGGCGTCAGCTCCCGCACCGGCAGGTCGCGCAACGCGCACAGGTCCCGGTACAGCTGCGTGGACGACTGGTCAGGTCTCAGCCAGTCGTCGTCGCTCAGGTGCGCGAGCGTTCTGTCGCGGTCCACGCACCCATCGTGCCTGCCAGGACAAGAGCTAGCGGGCCGACTGAGGCAACGGTTCGGCATTGGGCGACTGCCAGCCCACCCGGACGAACACCTCGCCCTCGTGCAGCAACGCCTGTGACGCCAGGCCCCACACGGTCGATGCGAGCAGTACAGAGCTCACGGCCTCGCCGAGTCGCACCCAGTCCTGGCCGATCATCCGGACCAACGCGCCGTTGCGCCGCGCCACGAGCTCCATGTCGCAGCTCTCGGCGTGGGCCGCGTGCAGCAGCCACGTCAGCGCCGAGTCCGGCACCTCGTCGGCCAGGAACGGGCGCGGATCCGCCCGCCGCAAGGAGATCGCCGCCGCGGAGGCCACCTCGCACGAGAACGGGTCCAGCTCCCAGCGCGGGTGCACGGACGCCACCTGGCCGTCGGCACCCGCGGAGCGCAGCACGTGGCAGTCCCAGCCCATCGCCGAGAGAGCAACGCGTACGTGGTGAAGCACCGCGCCACACGCGAGGAGCGCCGCCTGGTCCGTGCGCGTCGTGACGAGCTCCAGGCACTCGTTGCCCTCACGCCACCGCCACGGCGGCACGACGTCGAACGACGGTGCCCGCGCGGCGAGCTTCAGGACTTCTTCGATGGTTCCCACGTCTGGCCTGCGCACGCTGGTCCTCATTCAGCCCAGCCTGCCGACGCCCGGTTGCACGGAGCCTGCGTCACGACTGCGTGAGCTCTTTTTGGGCCGCCGCAATCACTGCGGCCACGGTCATCGCCGACCCGCGAGCGAACGAGGCGGCGTACTCCTCCTCGCCCAGGGCCTGCAAGCAAAGAGCCACGCATTGGTCATGCGACGCCGCGAAGTTCGCCGACCCGAACAGCGGCAACCCGACCGACTGCCACACCCGGTCAGCGCCGCCCAGCAACAACGCGGCGTGCGAAGCGGAGCCACACACGACCGAGATCAGCGCCAGCAGCTCCACCGACACCGCGATCCCCAGCAGGTCGTCGAACTTCTCCTTGATGCGCAACGAAGAAGTAGCCAGCTCACGGGCCTCGACGACGTCCCCACGTCCCATCGCGACGAACGCCAGGACGTACAACGCGTACGCGCGCGCCCACAGCTCACCGTTCTCCTCGCACACGGCTCGTGCTTCGGCGCAAAGAGAGGCTGCGCGGTCCAGCTCACCGCCAAAAGCCACCGTGATCGCCAACGCCACCCGCGCCATGATCACGTTGCTGTCCAGGTGCCCCAGCTCGGTGTGCACGCGGTCCGCCTCGGCCAGCAGCGACGCGCCCAGTGGCAGGTCGTCGTTGAACACCGCCGCCGCGCCCTGCACATAGGTCGCGTAGACGTCGGCGTCCGCGTCGTCCAGGAGCTCAGCCTCGGTTCGGCACGTCTCCAGCAGCGCCGGCACAGCGGCGGTGTTGCCTTGGAGCGTCGCCACGTACCCGTTGACCCACAACGCCTTGCAACGCGCCCGTGACGGCTCTGTCTCCAGCGACAACGCCCAGTTCAGCCAGTGCCGTCCCTCGGCGAACCGCCCGCAGCCGACCCAGTAGAACCACAGCGTCGCCGCCAGTCGCAACCCCGCGTCGGCCTCGCCCGGCGTCGTCAGCGAGTGCTCCAGAGCCGCCCGCAGGTTGCCGCTCTCGGTCGTCATCCACCCGACCGTCGCGGCCTGCCGTGGCGTGAACCAGGCCCGTTCGCCCTGCTCAGCCACACCGGCGTACCAGTCGCGATGCCTCAACCGCAGCCGTGCTTCCTCATCGCTCGCACGCAGCCGCGTCTGCCCGTACTGGCGCATGGTCTCCAGCAACCGATAGCGCGCCACGCCTGCGTGTTCCTCACGCTGCAGCACCGACTTGTCGACCAGGCCGTCGACCGCGTCGAACATGAAGTCCGCGGTCAGCGAGTCGTCCGAGCACACCGCCTCGGCCGCCGCGAGGTCGAAGCTGCCCGCGAACACGGACGCCCGCGCCCACAGCAGCTGTTCGCGCGGTGAGCAGAGGTCGAAGCTCCAGTCCATGGTCGCCAGCAGGGTCTGGTGCTGCGGCAACGCGGTCCGGCCGCCGTCGGTCAGCACCCTGAACCTGTCGTCGAGTCGTTCGAGCAGCTGCGCCGGCGTCAGCGCACGCACCCGCAGCGCCGCCATCTCGATCGCCAGCGGGATGCCGTCGAGTCGGCGGCACAGATCCGCCACGGCCTGCTCGTTCGCCCCCGTGATGACGAACGAGCCAGGCACGGCGGCGTCGGCGCGTTGAGCGAACAACGTCGCCGCCGGATAGGGGACCGACAACGGCGCCACGGCCAGCACCTGCTCGCCGTAGACCCGCAGCGCGCGCCTCGACGTCGCGATGACCCGCAACTTCGGGGCCACCCGCAACAGCGTGTCCACCAGGACCGCGCAGTGGTCGACGACGTGCTCGCAGTTGTCCAGCACCAGCAACGCGTCCCGGTCGGCGAGGAACTCCGTGAGCACCGACAGCTGCCCACGCCCGGTCTGGTCGACCACGCCCAGTGCCTCAGCCACGGTGTGCGGCACCAGAGCCCGGTCGCGCAACGCCGCCAGCTCCACCAGCCACACCCCGTCCGGTGGCTGCTCGCCCCGCGCCACGTGCACCGCGAGCCGCGTCTTGCCCACTCCGCCGACGCCGATCAGCGTGACCAGCCGGTGCTGCCGGATCAGGCCGGCGACGTGCCCGGTCTCCGGCCGGTCCACGAAGCTCGACCGGTCGGCGGGCAGGTTGCCGCGAATCAGGGGAGGCGTGCGTTCGGGCAGGTCAAGCCGTGGATCGGCGGCCAGCACCGCCTGTTCGAGGTCGCGCAGCCTGCTGCCGGGCTCGATGCCCAGCTCGTCGACCAGCACGCCGCGCGCCCGTTGGAACGCGGCCAGCGCCTCCGCCTGCCGCCCCGACCGGTAGAGCGCGATCATCAGCTGCTCCCACAGCCGCTCGCGGAACGGGTGTTGCTCGACCAGCGAGTTCACCAGCGGCGCCACGGCGGCGTGCTCACCGAGGGCGAGCGAGGCGTCCATCAGGTCCTCGGTCGCGTCCAGCCGCAGCTCGGTGAGCCGCGCGGACTCGTGCCGCGCCCACTCGCCCGGCCGGCAGTCCGCGAGCGGATCACCCGTCCACAACGCCAGTGCCTCGCGGAGCATCCGTGCGGAGTCCACCGGGTCGTCGCTCTTGCGTGCTGCTGCGACGAGCGCTTCGAACCGTGGGGCGTCCACGGTGTCCGCGGGTGTGTTGAGCACGTAGCCGGGTTCGCGGGTGGTGATCAGCTCGCCGAGCCCGGCGTCGCGGATCTGGCCGCGGAGGCGGGCGAGCAGGCTGTGCAGGGTCTTGGTGGCGGTCGCGGGTACCTCGTCCGACCAGAGCGCGTCCACGAGCGCGCTGCGCGGCACCGTCTCGCCCGGATTGAGGGCGAGCCGTGCGACCAGCGTTCGTTGTCCCGCGCTGCTGAGCTGAACTGCTCCGTTCGGACCGGTGAGTTCGAGCGGACCGAGCAGCCGGATGATCACTTGAATTCGTCCTGTCGTCAGCCCCCGACAAAGGCTGGAACCGGGACAAGATACTGCAATGGAATTCGACCCGAGAATCAACGCCCAGCGCGTGACCGCATACGCCGACCTGCGTGCCGTGCTGGCTGATCCGGTGACGTTCTCCTCCCGGAACATGACAGGTCCGCAGGTCGCGACCGTGGCGGCACTGCTGCCGCCAGAGCAGCGGCGATTGCTGGAATTGATGTCCTCGCTCAACGCGGCGGACGGAGCAAGGCACGCCCGAATTCGTGCGGCGGCGAATCAGAAATTCACTCCAACGGCCGTGCGCCAAATGGCTGATGCAATTCGGCTGCGCGCTAGGACGCTTCTCGACGAGCTGCCGGAGGAAGCGGACTTCGTGAGCGAGTTCGCCGCGCCGTTCGCGTTGGGAGTCGTCGGTGACGTGCTCGGCGTGCCCGAACGGGACTTCCCGCTGTTCCGCGAGTTCGTCGCGCCGGTGCTGGAGCTGACCAGCGGCGAGGAGGTCAGCGAGCGGGTCCTCGGGTCCTACTTCGCCGGGATGAACGAGTTCTGCGCCTACTTCGGGCGCTCGGACGCGTTCAAAGGCGGTCAGCTGTCCGAGCAGGAACGGCTGTCACTTTGCCTCGCCACCGTCGTCGCGGGCACCGACTCGACCACGAACCTGTTGGCCAGCATGCTGCTGCGGCTCGACGCACGGGAACGACGGCTGGGCGGCGTCGTGGAGGAGGTGGTGCGGCTCGACACGCCGTTCATCGGCTTCTTCCGCACGGCGACGTGCCCGGTGACGATGGGCGGGGTGAAGATCGCCGAGGGCGAGCACCTGTTCCTCGACTACGCGGCGGGCAACCGCGACCCCAAGGTGTTCACCGAGGGCTTCGACCCCGGCAGGCCGTCCGTACCGGGCCACCTCGGCTTCGGGCACGGACCGCACTACTGCCTCGGCGCGCAGCTGGCGCGCCTGGAAGGCCGGATCGTCGCCGAAGAGCTGCTCGACCGCTCGTCCGAGGTGGCCGAGCAGCCCGGCGACGTGCGCTACCGCAGGCACCTGATCAGTCACGGGCCCGCGGCGCTGCGGTTCAGACCAGGGCGGCGTCCAGCGTGATGTTCTCGACGGCCGCGAGCGCCTTGGAGACCGGGCAGTTCGCCTTGGCGCCCTCGGCCGCCGCGACGAAGTCCTCCTGGGAGAGGCCGGGCACGTTGGCGCGCACGGTCAGGTGGATGCCGGTGATGCCCTGGCCGGCGACGAAAGTCACCTTGGCGTTGGTGTCGATGGAGGTGGGCGGCGTGCCCGCGCCGGTCAGGCCGTGCGAGAGCGCCATGGAGTAGCAGGACGAGTGCGCGGCCGCGATGAGCTCCTCGGGGCTGGTCTTGCCGCCGGCCTCCTCGGCACGCGCCTTCCAGTCGATGTCGAAGCTGCCGCTCTTGGACGTTTCGAGGGCGACGTTGCCCTTGCCCTCGATGAGAGAGCCTTCCCAGTGCGCGCTAGCCGATTGGGTGACAGCCATGATCTCCATGTCCTTGTCGAAACGAGCTCGATCAGGTTGATGCGAGCGGACACCGGCCAGCTTTTCACGGTCTGGCCCCGAGATCACCTTGAGAACGCTGAGAAACGAAAGAAGCCGGTGTCCGTGGACACCGGCTTCTTGCAGGCTCGGGGTGTGGGGTGTCCCCACTGTGACCCGGAACGAAGAAACGGCTCATGCTCTCCATGAGCATGAGCCGTCCTGAGTGGAGCGGATGACGAGACTCGAACTCGCGACCCTCACCTTGGCAAGGTGATGCGCTACCAACTGCGCTACATCCGCACTGCCTTACGGGAAAGAACTATACAACAGGGTCAGACCGCGTCTCGACCGGGGGGTTGCAAACCGGCCAACAGCTGATCTACCTCGTCCAACTGTTCTTTGGGCCAGCGCCACTCCCACAGGGCGCGAACCTTGGGCAGCACGTCGACCGGCAACCAGGCGGCGACTTCCTCGCGGAGGTCCCAGTCGTCGAACACGTGCTCGTAGAAGCTGATCAAGGCCGCGTTCTCCAGGAACTGCTCCTGCTGGTGGAAGCACCAGTGCGCGAACCCGTACGCGCGCCGCAGCACGTCGTCGTCCTGCTCGCGATGCGCCTCGGCGGCCAGCTGCGACAGCTCGGAGAAGAAGACGTGGCAGGACCACTCCTCGGTCATGGCGACAGCACGAAGTTCCGGCACGAGGGCCGAAGCGCGTTCCCGCCAGTCCACCACGGGCGTGACGATAGTCGCTGGATCTTCTTCCGCCGACGGCCCGACGCCCACCTGTGACCGTCTCGTCACCGAATGCGTTGCGCTGATCAGCTCACGACTATCGGATGGTCTTGTATATCGACCTGTTCTCATCCGGAGGCAGGTCTGGCCCCTTGTGGCATGTTGAACCCTGTGATGGTCGACGAGAACGAGGTCGACCGGGACCTGCTCGCCAGGGTGCGCGAGGGAGACGACTCGGCCTACGGCGAACTGTTCTCCCGGCACGCGGACGCGATCCGCCGTTTCTCACTCAGGCACGTCCGCGAGGCGGCCGAAGCTGACGACCTCACCGCCGAGGCGTTCTTCCGGATGTTGCAGGCGATCAGGCGCGGAAGCGGTCCCACCGACCACGTCCGCACCTACCTGCTGACGGTCGCGCGGCGCGTGGCGTGGGAGTGGAGCGGTCGCCGGCGTGATGTCCCGGTGGAGGACGAGGAACTGGGCCGTCGCGTCGAGCCCGTGAGCGACAACGCGAACCGCCGGGCCGAGCACAACCTGATCACCAGAGCCTTCTCCAGCCTGCCCGAACGGTGGCGGGTCGTGCTGTGGCGCGTCGAGGTGGAGGGCGAGCGCCCCGCCTCCGTGGCGCCGCACTTCGGTCTCTCGCCGAACGCCATGTCGGCGTTGGCTCGCCGCGCGCGTGAGGGTCTGCGTGCGGCGTACCTGCAGGCGCACCTCGCCGCTGACGACGGGCGTTCGTCGTGCGCGGCGATCCGGTCGAAGCTAGGCACCTACACCGCGGGCGGGGTCCAGGGCGTCGAGGAACGCCGGATCCGCGCCCACCTGGACTCGTGTTCTTCCTGCTCACAGCTCTACATCGAGCTGAACGAGGTCTGCGCGGCCCTGCGCGCCAACTCGGCGTTCCTGATCGTGCCGTCCACGCTCGGCTTCGCGTTCGCCGGGAAGATGCTGATCAGCAAGGCGAAGATGGCGGTCGTGGCGGCTGGTGTGGCCACGATCGGCCTGTTCGGGACGATGGCCGCGGTGTTCAACGGTGGCCCCGGCGCGGCCGTGCTGCAGCCGGACCAGCACCCGGTGATCGCCATGAGCACGCCCGGTTCCAGCTCCGGCCGCAGCCAGGAGATCGTGGCCGCGCCTGCGCCGGAGACACATCAGCAGCAGGAGCAGCGGCACGAGAACGTGGTCAACCCCGGTGGCGCGCCGAAGCAGGAGACCGTGCGCAGGACGACGTCCAACCCGCCGCCGACCCAGCAGGAGCGCAAGGAGCCACCGGTCGAGCGGGCGTTGCCGGTCGTCCAGTCGTCGGCCTCGTCCTCCTCGGAGGTGGTCACGTCGGTGGTCACCAGCGCGCGGGACATCAGGTCGCTCGACACGCCTCCCTCGACGTCCGAGATCCCGTCGCCGCCCCCTGACCCGTGCTCGTCCCCGCAGACCACGACCACCACGATCACGCTCTACCCGAAACCGCTCGCCGAGGACTGACGGTGACGATCTAGGTAGGACGAGTTCACCCACAAGGCTCGGCCCGCGCCAGGTACGGTTTGAGCAGAATCGACCGAGCGTGGGAGACGGGTTTATGACGCGGCTGGTGCGCGGTGCCGACGGGCGGATGTGGACTGTCCACAGCCGGATCGAATGGCGCAACCCGGTGGAGTCCGACGACTTCGAGCACGACGTCAGCGGTGGCATCCTGCCAGGGATAATGATGGCCGGGATGCTCGTGGTGATGGTGGTGGTGCTCATCGCGTGGACGCCTGAGCAGGTCGTCGTGCCCGCGTGGCTGATCCTCGCGCTGATCTTCCTGTTCGCGTTCTTCCCGGTCCGCTGGGCGCTGCGCCGGCCGCACACGCTGGTCGCGGAGAGCAAGGCCACGGCCGACGAGCTGCCACCCGAGCGGTGGATCGGCCAGGTCAGGGGCCCGATGGCCGTCCGCCAGGAGGCCTCGCGGGTGGCGCGCACGATCGAGATGCACTCGCTGCCCGACGTCGAGGGCCCGCTGCAACCCGTCGACTGATGCGACACTGGACCGGTGCCCGAACTACCTGAGGTAGAAGCACTGGTCCACCACCTGCGTGAGAACGCGGTGGGCCGAACCGTGCACCGCGTCGACGTGGCGTCGCTGCAGGTGCTCAAGACGTTCGACCCGCCGTGGACCGCGCTGCACGGCCAGGAGGTCGTGGCCGCGCACCGGCACGGCAAACACCTGGACCTGGAGGTCGCGGACGGCCTCCACCTGGTCGTCCACCTCGCCCGCGCCGGCTGGCTGCGCTGGGCCGACACGATGTCCGCGCCACCGCCCAAGCAGGGCCGTGGTCCGCTGGCGTTGCGGGTGCACCTCGGGCCGCCCGGTCAGGGTCCTGGGTTCGACCTGACGGAAGCCGGCACGAAGAAGGGTCTCGCGGCCTGGATCGTGCGCGACCCGCAAACCATCCCGAGCATCGCGCGGCTGGGTCCGGACGCGCTGGGGATCACCCGCACGCAGCTGGAGGACCTGCTGCGCGGACGCACCGAGCGGTTGAAGACGGCGTTGACGGACCAGTCGCTGATCGCCGGCATCGGCAACGCGTACTCCGACGAGATCATGCACATGGCCCGGTTGTCGCCGTATGCCACCACGGGCAAGTTGAACGAGGAACAGCTCGATCACCTGCACGAGGCGATGCTCAGCACGCTGACCGATGCCGTCGCACGGTCCGTCGGTCAGGACGCGGCTCGGCTCAAGGGCGAGAAGCGGTCTGGGTTGCGGGTGCATGCGCGCACGGGGCTGCCTTGTCCTGTGTGCGGCGACACGGTTCGTGAGGTGTCGTTCGCGGACAAGGCGTTCCAGTACTGCCCGACGTGTCAGACCGGGGGCAAGCCGTTGGCCGACCGCCGGTTGTCGCGCCTGCTCAAATAACCGCTGCTTTACCGGACTTGCTCAGCCTCGGCGATATGACACGTCTTGGGAAAGCCGTCGCAGTCCTGTCCGTGGCCGCCGCAGCCTCCGTCATCGCGCCGATGAACGCCTACGCCGCCGAGTACGGCTGCACGGGCTCGCTGATCGACACCTACAAGGTGTACTCCAGCGTGCCCAACCACCTGAGCACGATCCGGCTCTACTACAACTCCAGCACCGGCTACAACTGCGCGGTCAACGTGAAGACCGCCTACTACTCGCAGTTCAAGCACTTCGCCAGCATCAGCATGTACAACCAGGACTTCCGCGAGGACGACAACAACCGTCCCGGCTACAACAACGACTACGACGCCGGCGACTTCCAGTACTACGCCGGTCCGGTCAAGGTGTACGCCAAGAACAAGTGCGTCACCATCCGCGCCATCACGAACTACTACGACGAGCGCGGCATCAAGGACGCCGTCGGAGTCCACTGCGGCAGCTGATCACGTCACGATGAGGACCTCCAGGGTGCGAGGGCCGTGGACGCCCTCCACCCGGTTGAGCTCGATGTCGCTGGTCGCGGACGGGCCGCTGATGAACGTCAGCGGCCGCGTGGGTTCCAGTCGCTGCAACGCTTCCGGCACCGACGCCGCGATCTGGTCCTGGCGGACCACGCACAGGTGGTAGTCCGGCAGCAGGGTGAGCGCTCTGCGCCCCTGGCCCTCCCCGCCGTCGAGGACGATCGTGCCGGTGTCCGCGATCGCGGCCGCACACCCGGTCAGCACGCCGTCCGCCTGGTCCAGCTCCTCGATGGTCAGCGGCTCGTGCAGCCACGTGACGCCGTCGATCAGCCACTCACTTGGAACGTCCTGCGGCGCAACGATTCGCTTGCCCTTCAGGGTCTGCAGCGCCGCGGGCACATCGATGACGGTGTGCACGATCGCGCGGTAGTCGGCGACCCGTTCGGCGAACAGCTCGACGCCACCGTCACCCGTCCGGTTGTAGCCGCGGACCGTCTGCGGCGCTGCCGGGACCTTCGCGTTGCGGATGCGCTGAAGGATCTCTTCTCTGGCGTCAGCCACGGTTCTTCCTCCACCAGGCGCGGAACGACTCAGCCGGCGGTGCGGGCACGTCGCGTGAGGACGTCCACTTCGAACCCGGCCAGGGCAGGGACGTGATCTTGCCGTCCTTGGCCAGGAAACGGGCCAGAGAACCGGCTTTCTGAGCTTTCTCGTACCGCGAGGCCTCGCCGAAGATCCACGCGGCGGCCGACATCGCGACCGACTCCGCCGTGCGCCCCTTGGCTTCCACGACCTCGGCGCGCAGGTGCGTGAGGACCGACGGGATGTCGATGCGCACCGGGCAGACCTCGAAGCACGCGCCGCAAAGTGAAGAGGCGTAAGGAAGTGAGGCTGCCTGCGGGTCGTGCAGGTCGCCGACCAGCTGCGGGGTCAGGATCGCGCCGATCGGGCCGGGGTAGACCGAGCCGTACGACTGGCCGCCGGTGCGTTCGTAGACCGGGCAGACGTTGAGGCACGCCGAGCACCGGATGCACCGGAGTGCCTGGCGCCCGATGGAATCCTCCAGCGTCTGAGTGCGGCCGTTGTCGATCAGCACCAGGTGGAACTTCTGCGGGCCGTCGCCTTCGGTCACTCCCGTCCACACGCTGGTGTACGGGTTCATGCGTTCCGCGGTCGACGAGCGGGGCAGCAGCTGCAGGAAGACTTCGAGGTCCTGCCACGTCGGCACGAGCTTCTCGATGCCCATCACGGTGATCAGGGTGTCCGGCAGCGTCAGGCACATCCGGCCGTTGCCCTCGGACTCCAGCACCACGATCGATCCGGTGTCGGCGACCGCGAAGTTCGCGCCCGAGATGGCGACCTTGGTGGTGAGGAACTTCTGGCGCAGGTAGACGCGTGCCGCCTCGGCGAGGTCCGCCGGTTCGTCCGACACCTCGACGCCCATGCGGCGCTGGAAGATCTCGCGGATCTCCGAGCGGTTGCGGTGGATCGCGGGCACCAGGATGTGCGACGGCCGGTCGTCGCCGAGCTGCACGATCAGCTCGGCGAGGTCGGTCTCGATCGCGTGCACGCCACCGGCTTCGAGGGCCTCGTTGAGACCGATCTCGGCGGTGGCCATGGACTTGACCTTGACGACCTCCTTGGCGTTCTCGGCCCGGCACAGGTCGAGCACGATCCGGTTGGCCTCTTCGGCGTCGCGCGCCCAGTGAACTGTGCCGCCACGTGCTTCCACCGATTCCTCTAGCTGGAGCAGGAGCGGTTCGAGGCGGGACAGGACGTCGTCCTTGATCTGCTCGCCGGCCACCCTGAGCATTTCCCAGTCGGTCATCTCGGCGACGGCGGCCGCCCTGCGCCCGCGGATGGTCCCGGTGGCCTTGCGCAGGTTCTGCCGCAGCTGGGTGTCGGCCAGCGCCTTGTGCGCTGCCTTGGGGAACGTCGGGCTGCCCAGCCAGGTCACGGGGTTGCGCGCCACGGGTCCTCCTCAGTCGAAGCCAGAATCTCGGCCAGGTGCACCGGCCGGACGCCCGCGCGCAACCGCGACAGGCCACCGCCGATGTGCATGAGGCAGGAGTTGTCACCGGCGGACAGCACTTCCGCGCCGGTGTCGAGCACGCACCGCATCTTGTCCGCGAGCATCGCCGTGGACGTCTCGGCGTTCTTGATCGCGAACGTGCCGCCGAAGCCGCAGCACTGCGTCGAGTCCGGCAGTTCCACCAGATCGAGCGCTTTGACCGCCCTGAGCAGCGCCAACGGCTTGTCCCCGACGCCCAGCATGCGCAGCGAGTGGCAGGTGGGGTGGTAGGTGACCCGGTGGGGGAACCAGGCGCCCACGTCGGTCACGCCGAGCACGTCGACGAGGAACTCGGCGAGCTCGAACGTCCGCGGCGGAGATGTACCCAGCGTGGGATGGATCTCCCGGACCATGCCCGCGCATGACCCGGATGGCGCAACCACGTAGTCATAGCCGTGGAAGACCTCGGTGTACTTGCGCGCCAGAGGCTTCGAATGCTCCCGATAGCCGGTGTTGAAGTGCATCTGCCCGCAGCACGTCTGGTCGAGCGGGAACTCCACCGAACAGCCGAGCCGTTCCAGCAGACGAACCACAGCACGTGCCGTCGACGGGAAGAACGTGTCGGTCAGGCAGGTCGCGAACAGGGCCACTCTCACGCGCACACCCTCTCCCCAAATTCATCGGATGTCTACCCGGATCGGTGGACCGTACGGGGGTACGCCGGGCGCGCCTCTTGCTATAGGGGTGTCCCACAGCACAGCATGTGCAGCGTGGGCGACCTGTTGACCGAGCGCGCTGTGCTCGGCGTCATCGCGACCCTGGCCGTTCTGGGCCTCTTCGTGATGCTGTGCCGCGCTCGACGAGTCAGCACCTCCGTCGAGGATGCTGTGATGGACATGCTCGACCGCATGTCCAGGGCGTCGAGCGACCTCCGCGCGGGCTTGACCGAGGAGGCGGCGAACAAGGCCACACCTCACCTGCGCGAGATGTTGCGGTGCGTCGCGGTCGCCATCACCGACGAAGAGGGCACCGTCCTCTCGTGGGACGGCGGCGCGAACGACCACTACGAGTACCTCCGCGACACGGTCGCCCGTGCCATCAACAACTGCCACAAGGAGCACGTCGACCACCGCAAACTCGGCTGCGAGCTGCAGGGCCCGTGCTCTCTGCACAGCGTTGTCGTGGTCCCGCTGGTTGTCGAGGGCGACGTCGCCGGCACGTTGATCGTGGTCTCGGGTGTCGCCTCGAAGCGCCAGATCCGGATGGCCGAGGAGACTGCCCGTTTCGTCTCCACGCAGCTCGAACTCGAAGTCGTGCAGAAGCAGCGCCAGGCGCTGGCCCAGGCCGAGGTGAAGGCGCTGCGGGCCCAGATCTCGCCGCACTTCGTCTACAACGCTCTGAACACCATCTCGTCGTTGATCCGCACGGACCCCGCGCACGCCCGCGAGCTGCTGCAGGAGTTCGCCGAGTTCACCCGTTACTCGTTCCGCACCGACGGCTTGTTCACGACCCTTGCCGATGAGTTGACCAACATCCACAGGTACCTGACCATCGAGCAGGCCCGGTACGGATCCCGGTTGAACGTCCGGCTCCGCATCGCCCCTGAGGTGCTGCAGGTCGTCCTGCCGTTCCTGGTGCTGCAACCGCTGGTCGAGAACGCGGTCCGCCACGGCCTGGCCAAGAAGCCCGGCGGCGGCATGCTCACGATCACCGCCGAGGACAACGGCAACGAAGCGCTGATCAGCGTCGAGGACGACGGCGTGGGCATGGACCCGGACCGGCTGGACGACATCAAGGACGCCCACCAGACCGGCGCGCACGTGGGCATCGGCAACATCAACGACCGCATGCGCACGGTGTTCGGCGCCGAGTACGCCCTGGTCGTGGAGACGGCGCCCAACGCGGGCACCAAGGTCATCCTGAAGGTGCCGAAGTTCGCTCGGAACGTGCTGCCGAACCTGAACATCGGCTCGCAGATGACGGACGAGCCGATGACGAACGAGCAGCCGGTCGTCCGCGCCTGAGGTGGTGGCGCCGCGGGGTAACGCGGCGATGGCGAGATACGACAGCCGGACATGCCCGATGAACCTCAGATCGAGTCAGCCGAGCCCGAGGCCACCTCAGCGGACAGCCCGTTCCAGCTGTCCGTGCAGAAGGACGCAGGTCCCGGCACCGGACCGGACTGGTCGGGCACGTATCCGGTGGCTTCTCTGCGGCGAATCCGCGCGGCCGCAACGACAGAGGAAGCGGGCGTGCAAGCGACGACCGAGGCGGTGATCCTGTTGCACTCGATCCGCCGCATCCTGATGTGGATGCTGGTCATCATCCCGATCGTCGCCACTGCCGTGATCATCGTGCTGGTTGTAGGTGACTCGGCCGAGTCGAAGCCGTGTACGTCGATCTACTCCTGCCGGTAAGCAGTGGCCAGAAAGTTGCACGGTCAATCATGCTCAACCCAGGCGTGGATCGTGCCGATTGTGGTGTTGACCAATGAACAGCCGGCACTCCCGATGGTCGAGGCCGGCCGCGAGTTAAGGGCAACATCAATTGCAGGAACAACAGGCACCCGAGCGCGTCCGCGTCTGCATCAAGTGCACGGCAAAGGGATTCAACAGCTGCAAGTGCTGAGAAGCCTGCAGGTCAGCGTGCGGCAACGGCCAAAGTCGTGATCAGCACGACGGCGCACACGCTCCAGCTCACCCACATCCAGTAGATGTGCATCGGCGTAGGCCCGGCAGCGTTCTGCCGGCCCCGGTCGTCCCACCACTCGACATAGCGTTCGAGCCAGCGGATCGGGTTGAACGTCACACGCCGAACCTAGCAGTACGGCAACAGCGACACGTGTTCCAAGTCACGCGGGAGCAACCGACAGCGCAGTTGGGCTCCCGCGTGCCCACGAAACGCACGTACTGTCGAGTACATGAGCGTCACGGACAAGATCGCGGCTCGTCTTCCGAGGGTCATGGACCGGGGCGAGCGGCCGCCGGTCGTCGCCGCGGTGCGGTTGCACGGGGTCATCACCCCGCAGTCCTCGCCGGTCGCGCGCAACACGATCAGCCTCCAGAACATCGAGAGCGCCATCAACCGCGCGTTCGACAACGAGCGCCTGATCGCCGTGGCACTGCTCATCAACTCGCCGGGCGGCGCGCCCACGCAGTCCGCCCTCATCGCCGAGCGCATCCGTGAGCTCGCCACGAAGAAGCACGTGCCGGTGCTCGCGTTCTGCGAGGACGTCGCGGCGAGCGGCGGCTACTGGCTGGCGTGCGCGGCGGACGAGATCTACGCGCACGGCACGAGCCTCGTGGGTTCCATCGGCGTGGTCAGCGCGGGCTTCGGGCTCAACGGCCTGCTGGACAAGGCGGGCGTCGAGCGCCGCGTCTACACCGCCGGGGAGAACAAGGTCCGGCTCGACCCGTTCCAGGCCGAGAAGCAGGAAGACGTCGAGTGGCTCAAGGGCCTGCACGCCGATCTGCACGAGCAGTTCAAGGCATGGGTCACCGAACGCCGCGGCGCCAAGCTCAAGACCGAAGAGGACCTCTTCAGCGGCGAGATCTGGACCGGCATCAAGGCGCAGCAGCTCGGTCTGGTCGACGGCATCGGCACCATCCGCAGCGTCATCCAGAAGCGCTTCCCGGACGCCGAGCTGACCGTCGCCGAGCCGAAGAAGGCGTTGCTGGCCAAGCTCGGGCTCGCGGCCGCGTCCACCCGATCGGGCGATCTCGTGACGCAGGTGCTGGCGAGCCTCGAAGAACGTGCTCGCTGGTCCCGATTCGGGCTGTGAGCATCAGTTCGGTTTCGCAGGGCGTGTCGAGGCCTACCCCGGCGTAGACATGACCGCACATTGATGGGCAAGATGCCCGACACAGTGAGTACCCATGACAACGCCGGTCTCCTCGTCCTCGCAGTCGATGACGAGGCTCCTGGCCTGAGCGAGATCAAGTTCCTGCTCGAGAGCAGCCCTCACATCCGGCGCGTCCTCACGGCCTTCGACGCCGCCGAGGCCCTGCGCATCCTGAGGGGTGACTACGAGCAGGAGGTCATGGCGAGGACCAAGGCCGGCCTGCCGCCGGTCGACGCGGTGTTCGCGGACATCAACATGCCCGGCCTGTCCGGCATGGATCTCGCCAGGGTGCTCAGTGCTTTCCGCTACCCGCCCGCCCTCGTCTTCGTGACGGGTGTGGAGGAACGCGACGCGCTCGTCACGGCGTTCGACGTCGGCGCGCTCGACTTCATCAACAAGCCGATCAACGAAGAGCGCGTGCTGAAGGCGATCTCGCGGGTCGCCGACCGGGTGGGCCGCAACCCCGCACCCCAGGCGCAGGCCGGGGCGAGCGCACAGGCCATGCCCGCCGAGCCGACCGACGACGAGGTCATCCCCGTCGAGCTGGGCGGCACGATCAAGCTCGTGCCGCGCGCGTCCGTGCGGTACGTCGAGGCGCAGGGCGACTACGCCCGCCTGCACACCCAGGACGGCAGCCACCTGGTGCGCATCCCGTTGGCACAGTTGGAAGAACGCTGGGCCAACGCAGGGTTCGTGCGCATCCACCGCTCGTACCTGGTCGCGCTGCCGTTGGTGAGCGAGCTGCGGATGACGGCGAACGGCTACGCGGTGGTCATCGGTTCCGGTGAGACCGCCAAGGAGCTCCCGGTCAGCCGCCGGCACACCAAGGAGCTCAAGGAACGCATCGTGCGACCGCCGAAGAGCGGCTGGTGAGCAGGCACGACGCGGGAAAGCCCGAGCAGGCCGCCCGCGAGGCCTGGCTCGGTGAGCAGGCCCGCAAGCCGCGCAGGCGCCGCGTCATCCTGAACGACTCGGCGAAGACACGTGGCAAGGCGCTGCGCACGATCATCGAGCTGGAGGAGCAGACCAGCGTCGGCGAGAAGCTGGTGCGCGACCTGATCAAGCAGCAGCTGCGCTCGGCGTTCGGGCTCGCTTTCGCGGTGCTGATCGGGATGTGCCTGCTGCCCATCACCTTCTACCTGTTCCCGCAGATCGGGGACCTCAAGATCCTCGGCATCGGCATCCCGTGGCTCGTGCTCGGCCTGGCGCCCTTCCCGGTCCTGTACGGGGTCGGCTGGGTGTTCCGCAGACAGGCCGAACGGCACGAGCGCGACTTCGTGAACATGGTCGACCGCTGACGTGAACGCCACCTTCTGGAGTCTCAGCGCCATCGTGGCCGTCGCGGCCGTGACGTTCCTGCTCGGTTACGTCGGCTCGCGCAAGGCCAACACCACCCCGGACTTCCTGGTGGCGCGCCGGGCGATTCCGGCCACCCGCAACGCCGCCGCGATCTCCGGCGAGTACCTGTCCGCGGCGTCGTTCCTCGGCGTGGCCGGGCTCGTGCTCAAGGACGGCATCGACGCGCTCTGGTACCCGATCGGCTTCACCGCCGGGTACCTCGCACTGCTGCTGTTCGTCGCCGCGCCGCTGCGGCGTTCCGGCGCCTACACGTTGCCCGACTTCGCCGAGGCCCGGCTGGGATCGGCGAACGTGCGGCATTTCAGCACGTTCTTCGTGGTCTGCATCGGCGTGCTGTACCTCGTGCCGCAACTGCAGTCCGCCGGCCTCACGCTGACGACGATCACCGGCCTGCCGGCGTGGTTCGGCGGCCTGATCGTCACGGTCATCGTGGTGATCAACGTGCTCGGCGGCGGCATGCGCGCGATCACGCTCGTGCAGGCGTTCCAGTACTGGGGCAAGCTCTTCGCGATCGCCGCGCCGACGTTCGTGCTGTTCGTGGTGTTCCTCGCCTCGCCGGACCGCGGCACGCAGCCGATCAGCGACGAGGGCGTGGTCAGGTTCCCGCAGGCCGAGAAGATCACCGTGGCCGAGCAGGTGATCAAGGTCAGGGTCGACGAGCCGCTCACGTTGAAGGTGCACGGCGAGATCGACGGCAGGGGAGCCGACGGCAAGGTGTTCTGGGGCCGCGGTGTCTACGAGCTCAGCCCCGGCACGGTCATGGAGTTCACCGCGGGCAGCCCGGTTCCGGTGGTCGACGGCGCGCCGACGAACAACCACGACTGGATGCGGCCGCAGACCGGCGGCATCTCCGACCTGCTCAAGACGTACTCGCTGATCTTCGCGACGTTCCTCGGCACGATGGGCCTGCCGCACGTCCTGGTCCGCTTCTACACCAACCCGGACGGCAAGGCGGCCCGGCGCACGGCACTGCACGTGCTCTACCTGCTGGGCCTGTTCTACATCTTCCCCACGGTCCTGGGCGTGCTGTCCCGGCTCTACCTGCCGCAGCTGCTGGTGAACGGGAAGACGGACGCGGCGGTGCTGATGCTGCCGAGCACGATGGTGCCGAACCTGGGCGGTCAGATCCTCGGCGCGATCGTCGCCGCGGGTGCGTTCGCGGCGTTTCTCTCGACCAGTTCCGGGCTCGTCGTTTCCGTCGCGGGAGTGGTCTCGACCGACATCATGCCGGGCAAGGTTCGTGACTTCCGGTGGGCAACGGTGTTCACCGGACTGGTCGCAATTGGTCTTGCTCTGCTGCTTCCGCGCTCCGATGCGTCACTGACCGTGGCCATGTCGTTCGCACTCGCCGCGTCGACGTTCTGCCCGCTTCTGGTCCTCGGCATCTGGTGGCGGGGACTCACCTGGGTGGGCGCCGTGTGCGGGCTCGTCGTCGGCGGCGGCATGGTGATCACCGCGCAGGTGATCAGCGTCGTCAGCTCCTACACCGGCCGCTGGGCGCCCGCAGTGTTCACCCAACCAGCGCTGATCACGGTGCCGATCGCGTTCATGACCATGATCGTGGTGAGCAAGGCGACCCGCAGGCGCGCGCCCGCGGACGTCAACCAGATCCTGCTGAGGCTGCACGCGCCGGACCCGCTGGGATTCATCCGGGACCGCGACATCGCCCGCTTCGGGACCGCCGAGGAGAAGGCCAGACAGGCCGACGACAAGCGCAGGGGAGCTAGTCGTACACGGTGAGTAATCACTGTTTCAAATGGGTGAAAATTGGTCACTCGAATCGGTGAACGGTGAATCTCGTCACGCAGCGTGCTGTTCGTCGACGCATACTGACCGTTCGTCGCTTCACCCGACTGCCTGGCGCAACGGCCCGAACGGGGTCTTACCTGAGTGACTCAAGTCTCCATACGGTTCTCGACCAAGAACAGGACCGCACCTGGAGGCATTACGTGCACGTCACGTTGCTGACACCTACGACGAGTACGGCGAGGAGGGGACTGTGAGCACTGTTGAGCACACCCCGAGCGAGTCGGCCCCCGATGCCCAGAAGTGGGTCGACGTACAAGCAAGTCCTGACTTCGCGGAGCTGAAGCACCGGCTGCGCAAGTTCGTGTTCCCCGTCTCCGGGCTGTTCCTCGCGTGGTACCTGCTGTACGTGCTCCTCGCGGACTACGCGCACGGGTTCATGTCCACCAAGGTGTTCGGCAACATCAACGTCGGGCTCATCTTCGGCCTGCTGCAGTTCGTGTCGACGTTCGTCATCACGACGCTGTACGTGCGGCACGCCAACAAGAACCTCGACCCGTTGGCGGAGAAGCTCCGCGGTGAGATCGAGGGAGACGGCAAGTGAAAGAGTCCAGCCCGATCCTCAACATCAGCATCTTCGGTGTCTTCGTCCTGATCACGCTGTTCGTGGTCATCCGGGCGAGCCGCAACACCAAGACCGCTGCGGACTACCTCGCCGCCGGCCGTGCCTTCACCGGCCCGCAGAACGGCATCGCGATCGCGGGTGACTACCTGTCCGCCGCGTCGTTCCTCGGCATCGCGGGCGCCATCGCCCTCAACGGCTACGACGGCTTCCTGTACTCGATCGGCTTCCTGGTGGCGTGGCTGATCGCGCTGCTGCTGGTCGCCGAGCTGCTGCGCAACACCGGCAAGTACACGATGGGCGACGTGCTGAGCTTCCGGATGCGCCAGCGTCCGGTCCGCGCCGCCGCCGCCACGTCGACGATGGCCGTCTCGTTCTTCTACCTGCTGGCCCAGATGGCCGGGGCCGGTGGTCTCGTCGCCCTGCTGCTCGGACTCACGGACCCGACCCAGCAGTCGCTCGTCATCGCCGTGGTCGGCGCCCTGATGATCGCCTACGTGCTCATCGGCGGTATGAAGGGCACGACCTGGGTCCAGATCATCAAGGCGTGCCTGCTGATCGCCGGCGCCGCGATCATGACCTTCTGGGTGCTCGGCAAGTACGGCTTCAACCTGTCGTCGCTGCTCGGTGCCGCGGTCGAGAAGGCACCCAAGGTCGGCGAGAAGCTGCTCGGCCCCGGTCTCGCCTACGGCAAGAACGGCACCACGCAGCTCGACTTCCTGTCGCTGGCCCTCGCCCTGGTCCTCGGCACCGCGGGCCTGCCTCACATCCTGATGCGCTTCTACACCGTGCCGACCGCGAAGGAAGCCCGTCGCTCGGTGGTGTGGGCCATTTGGCTGATCGGCATCTTCTACCTGTTCACGCTGGTCCTGGGCTACGGCGCCGGCGCGCTGGTCGGTCCGGACGCGATCAACAAGGCGCCCGGCAAGGCGAACTCGGCGGCTCCGCTGCTCGCGCTGGAGCTCGGTGGCCCGATCCTGCTCGGCCTGATCGCGGCGGTCGCGTTCGCGACGATCCTCGCGGTCGTGGCAGGCCTGACGATCACGGCGTCGGCGTCGTTCGCTCACGACATCTACGCCAACATCATCAAGAAGGGCCAGGCGGAGGACAAGGACTCCGAGGTCAAGGTCGCCCGCATCACCGCGGTCGTGATCGGTCTCGTGTCCATCGGCGGCGGCATCATCGCCAACGGCCAGAACATCGCGTTCCTCGTGGCGCTGGCGTTCGCGGTCGCGGCCTCGGCCAACCTGCCGACGATCCTCTACTCGCTGTTCTGGAAGAGGTTCAACACCTCGGGCGCGCTGTGGAGCATCTACGGCGGTCTGATCGTGACGATCACCCTGATCATCCTGTCGCCCGCCGTGTCCGGCACGCCGACCTCGATGTTCAAGAACGCCGACTTCGACCTGTTCCCGCTGTCGAACCCCGGCATCGTCTCGATCCCGGTCGCGTTCCTGCTCGGCTACATCGGCACGATCCTCTCGAAGGAGAAGGCCGACCCGGTCAAGCAGGCCGAGATGGAGGTCCGCTCCCTCACGGGTGCGGGCGCCGAGAAGGCCATCGCGCACTAGTTCTGTTCCGGACAACGGGCCGTCCCCTCGGGGCGGCCCGTTTTTCGTGCGTGCAACCCTGCCGGTGCTGGCCGCGTATTAGACGCGTAGCAGCGAAAGCAGGGGGACCGGAGTGCGACGGGACGAGGAGTTCTCGGAGTTCTTCACGAGCAGGTTCGACTGGGCCAGACGCACGGCGTACGCGCTGTGCGGCGACTGGTCGGAGGCGGAAGAGCTCGCGCAGAACGCGTTCGTGAAGGCGTACGCGAAGTGGCCGAGCATCAGGCGCGAAACGGCGGTGGCCTACGTCCGGACCATCGTGACGCGGCTGTTCCTCGACAGCAGGCGCCGCCGTCGCGAGGACCCGGTCGCCGAGCTGCCCGAGCTCCTGGTCGGTGGTGGTTACGACGATCCCGACGCACAGCTCCACGCCGCGTTGCGAAAGGTGCCGCCCAAGCAGCGGGCCGCGCTCGTGCTGCGGTTCGTGCACGACCTGTCGATCGAGCAGACGGCTGCTGAGCTGGGCTGTTCGACCGGCAACGTGAAGAGTCAGACAGCCAGAGGTTTGGCGGCGCTCCGCGAGGCGTACGGCGAGCCGATCCCCTCGGAGTGTGCTTGATGAACATCGAAGAGAAGCTGCGCGGAGCTCTCGACACACCTGCTCCGCCTCCTACGACGACTTTGGACCACGTGCTTCGGCGTGGCCGCCGCCGGGTGTTCGCCCAGCGCGCGGGAGCCTTGCTGGGCGTGGCGGCGGTGGTCGTCGGCATCGGCGTCGGTTCCACCGCGCTGAACCACGCGGGCCCGGACCGATCATCCGCGGACCAGCCGAACCCGGACTCGGCCACCGTCGAGCACGTGGTGGGCTGGCCACGGGTCAACGTGTCGCCGCAAACCCCGTACGAGACGTGGACGCCGGCCGCGGGCCGACCGGTTCCTCCGCTGCCCCGATGCGTCGCGGAGGAACCAAAGATCCGGATCATGTCGCCCGGTGTGCCGCAGTCGGCGGACTTCCTCGGCAAGTGGGAGGAGTCCGTGCGACGGACACTGCCCGAGATGCAGGTCGGGGAACGCCAGAACTATGCCTTCGGTTCGTATCACAGGTACTCGATCGACCTGACCGACGAAGACGGCGCCGGCAGCGTCATGCTCATGGTCGGCAGGTTCGAAGGTTCCCCGCAGGTGTTCGCGGACAACCTGCTCTGGACCACCGGCGACTGTGAACCGCCGTACCGCAAGGTGCTCCCGGACGGCACCGTCGTGCAACTGCACGGCGTCCACCCCTCCGAGCCGTTCCAGTCGCTCACGCAGTTCATGTACGTCTTCCGTCCGGACGGAGTGGTGTTCAGCCTCGAACTGCGCAACTGGAGCAGCAAGGACGTCCGGGTCGTCGCCGTCGACGTGGGAGATCTGGAGCGTGTCGGGCCCGGCCGCGCCACGATGCCGCTGACCGAGGAGCAGTTCTCCCGGCTCGGGCCCGCCATCGCGGGGGTGGCCTGAGGGTCTGCCGTGCCGGAGGCTCACGTCCGTGCAACCTCCGGCATGGCACCATCTACGGCGTGACTGTTCCAAGCGTGGAGATCGCCGACGTTCCCGCCGTGCTGCCGGAAGGCGCCGTCCTGCTGGACGTGCGCGAGCAGGACGAGTGGGACGCGGGCCATGCGCCCGGCGCGCTGCACATCCCCATGAGCGAGATCGGCGCGCGCCTCGACGAGGTGCCGAACGACGTGCAGCTCTACGTCGTGTGCCGTGCCGGTGGCCGTTCCGCCCGCGTGACCCAGTACCTCAACGAGAACGGCTGGGAGGCCGTCAACGTCGAGGGCGGCATGCAGCACTGGGACGCGCACGGTCGTCCGCTCGAGGGCGGCACCGACGGCATGGAACCCGAGGTCATCTGATCGTGCAGCCGTTGCAGCCGATGCGCGTGGACTGGGTGGCGACGCCGCCACCCGGTGCGTACCCGCAGCCCTCGCGGCGGGCGCAGCGGCTGTCCTACGGCGGCCCGCCGAACTACCCGGTCCCGCCGCGCTGGGGTTTCCCGCTGCTGGCGTGGCGCTGGCCGACGGCGGTGCCCGGCACGGTCGAGCACGCCGACTCGGTCGACGGCGTGCGGCGCCTCGGCCGGACCGCGCAGAACTCGCTCTGGCTGCTGGGCGCCGTGGCGGTCTGGGCGGCGTTGTCCGAGGTCTGGCGGTACGTCTTGGTCGCGCTGAGCCGCTACGGCGCGCTCTCCGCGGGCGTCGTCAGCGCGTCGGACGCGATGGTGGTGACGGCCTCGGTGATCATGATCGTGGGCTGCCTGCTGTCGCTGGTCCTGACGCTGTTGTGGGTGCGGCGGGCGCGCAACGTGGCCGCGTCTCTCGTGGGCTACGGACCGTCCCGTTCGGACGAACAGGCACTGCTCGGGCTGATCGTGCCCGGCATGAACCTCGTCGTGCCCGGCTCAGTGCTCGCCGAGCTCGAACACGCCGTGGCCCGCAGGCCCGCCGACGAACGTCCCCAACCCTCGAAGCTGCTGCGCTGGTGGTGGGGCTTCTGGGCGGGTTCCGGGTTGATGTTCCTGATCACGGTCCTGTGGTCGTTCCGCGAGAGCACCCAGGCGCTGGCCGACGGGGTGCTGCTGCACGCGTTGAGCGACCTGGTGATGGCAGGTGTCGCGGTGACGACGGCGCTGGTCGTCCGGCGGATCACCACGCTGCTGCTGCCGGTGGACGCCGCGTCCGTGCGGTTGATGCGCGTTCTTGAGGTCAAGGACGCTCCTGAGCCTCCGCTGCGGTCGTTCCGCGCCTCGGGCTCGCCGCGATAAGCCTTTCGTGTGATCTTTCGTGAAATTCTCACTTCGAAGATCTCGCTGACGATCATCAAGAGATGCGCAAGCGTCAGCCGCCTTTCCGCCGCCGCAAGCTGGCCAAGAAACTGCGGAAGATGCGCATGAGCGCCTTCGACCGCCTGACCGCCATGGCGTTGACGCCGGACGGGTCAACGGCTCTGATCGAGCGGATCCTGGCCGAGTGAAAGAGGTGTCCACTGTGGACTTTGATGCTGCGGTGCGGCGCAAGAGCAGTAGAACCGGCGGCGGCCAGGACGACAACTGTGTCGAGGTGGCGTTCTCCGGGGCGGTCGTAGGTGTGCGTGACTCCAAGAGCCCTGACTCCGGCACCCTCGTGTTCTCCGCCGTTCAGTGGGCGTTCTTCCTGAGGGACTTCCGGGGCTGACCCATCAGTGCCAGGTTGGGTGGATGCGGACACTCATCGGGGCTCTGGTGATCGCAATGGCCACACCAGGCGTCGCCCAGGCGCACCACCGGGACTTCGACCTCCAGGCACACCGCGGCGGCATCGGCCTGACCGTCGAGAGCACGCTCAAGGCGTTCGGCAAGGCGCTCGAACTCGGCGTGACGACGCTGGAGCTCGACCTGCAGATCACCGAGGACGGCCGTGAGGTCATCACCCACGACCGCAAGACGAACCCGGCGAAGTGCCTCGACACCAAGCCCGCGTTCCCCGGTGATCCCGAGTTCCCGTACGCCGGCAAGTACGTGAAGGACCTGACGTTCGCGCAGGTCCGCACCCTCGACTGCGGCAGCACGCGGTGGTCGCAGTACCCGGACCAGGAGCTCTCGCCGGGCGCGAAGATGCCCACCCTCGCGGAGCTGTTCGACCTGGCGCGCAGGCACCGCGCGTGGGGCATCCGCTTCAACATCGAGACCAAGGTCGAGGCCGCCGCGCCGAACGAGACCGCGCCGCGCGAGCAGTTCGTGCAGCGCGCGGTCCGGGAGATTCGGCGAAGCGGCTTCCTGAACAACGTGACCATCCAGTCGTTCGACTGGGGCACGCTCATGCGGATGCGCGAGGTCGAGCCGCGCCTGCCGTTGGTGGCGCTGACGCAGCCGGAGTTCCTGGTGCCCGGCTCGCCGTGGACCGGTGGGCTGAACCTGGGCGACTTCGGCGGGAGCGTCGCGAAAGCGGTGAAGAGCTTCGGTGTGAAGGCGTTGTCGCCGGTGCACACGATGACCACGAAGGAACTCGTCGCGGACGCCCACGAGCAGGGCCTCGCCGTCATCCCGTGGACCGTGGACGACGTGCCGCGGATGCACGAGATCATCGACACCGGGGCCGACGGCTTGATCACCGACTACCCGGACCGCTTGAGGAGCGTCTTGAAGGAGCGCGGGTTCAAGCTCCCCAAGCGGTATCCACGGCGCTAGCTCGCCGAAATGCTCAGGTCGGGTGATTACGGCCGGCAGCCGTAACTCCAGCTCGTTCCGGTCCGAAAAGCCTGTCATGGCACAGGACCTCGGACCGGTGAGCGATCCGCTGAAGGTGCTGATCGAGGCACTCAAGGCGTTCCTCTCGCCGGGCACCACCACGATCGTCGTCGCCGTGGTCGTGGTGCTCGTGCTGTTCAAGTACTTCGGGCTGGGCAAGCAGATCGCCACGCTGCACCGGTGGCTGACCACCCGCACCGACAAGCGCCGGGCGGCCAGGCGAGCGAGGTTCGCCGACCACGTCGAGAGCCAGATGCGCAGGCTCGGCGAGAAGGAGGAGTGGCGCGACCACCGCTACGCCGAGCTGGAGGCGGAGCTGGAGATCACCGGCCGGCAGCGCGTCCGGCTGCTGCGCCGCACCCCGATGAGCTCGCTGAAGCGGGTGCCGTCGCTGTCGAAAGCGCTGGAGGAGTGCGAAGACCGCATCGTGCTGCTCGAAGGTGAACCGGGCGCGGGCAAGAGCGTGGCCATGCGGCACCTCACACAACGCATGGCGGGCAAGACCATGCGCAAGGCGAGTGAGCACAGCGTCATCCCGATCTACGTGAACCTCAAGACGTTCAAACCTCCAGGCGTGCCAACGGCCGACGACGTGCGCGCGTTCGTGATCGAGTCCATCAACGCCGTGCGCGACCGTGACGTGGAACGGTTCCTCGACGAGGAGTTCGACCGCGGCATGCGTGACGGCACGTGGCTCTTCCTCTTCGACTCCTTCGACGAGATTCCGGAGATCCTCAGCGCCACCTCGGCGAACCGCGCCATCGAGGCCTACGCCGACGCCGTGCACGCCTTCCTGCACGCCATGAACGCCTGCCGCGGCGTCGTGGCGAGTCGCGAGTTCCGCGGTCCCGGACGTGCGGCCTGGCCGACGTTCCGCGTGGTTCCGTTGTCGGAACAGCGAAAGCGGCAGCTGGTTCAGCGCTCCGAGCTGGACCGCGCGGTCGAGGACCAGTTGCTGGGCGAGCTGCCGAACGCCGAGGTGAGCGTGCAGCAGATGTCCGGCAACCCGCTGTTCCTCGGCCTGCTGTGCGAGCACATGAGGCAGGGCAACGACTTCCCGACCAACGTGCACGCCGTGCTGGAGACCTACATCGGCCACCGGCTGGCCCGCGACACCGAGCGCGTCCGCGGCCACTTCGACGTCGGCAGCGAGGACGTCCGCCGGGTGGCCGAGGAGCTGGCGTTCCTGATCGCGTCACGGCAGTCGTTGGGGCTCAACGTGCCCAAGGTCCAGGCCGTCGCACTGCTGGCGGAGTCGCTGCGCCGGCCGAAGGCGGACCTGGCCCGCACGCTGGACGCCCTGATCTACACCAAGATCGCGCGCACCGGTGACGACGAGGGCAGCGTGACGTTCTCGCACCGGCGGCTGCAGGAGTACTTCGCGACCTGCGTGGTGATCAGGGAACCCGACCGCGTGCCGTTGCGGACCCTGCTCACCAGCGGGCGGTGGCGCGAGACGGCGGTGACGATCCTGCAGACGCAACGCGCCGACCACGCGGGAAAGCTGCTGGAGGAAGCGGTCCGGTTGCTGCCACAGGAGGTTCCCGGCACCACCGACCGCGGCTACGACTGGCCGCCGGGACTCCTCTACCTGCTGGGAATTCTCGCCGAGGGCGGCTCGCCGACGTTGCTCGCGACGCAGCCGGAGGTGGCGGGGCTCGTCGGCCCGGTGCTGAAGAAGGCCTGGGAAGACGGCATGTTGTTCGACCGCAAGTGGGTTCTCGAGGTGTGCTCGGTCGCGGACACCGACACGGCACGCGAGCTGCTCACCGAGGGGTTCGCGAGCGACAGCGAGTGGGTGCGGCAGGAGTCGTTCCAGCAGATGCGCAAGGTGCCGCAGTTCGCGGTCGAGCTGCGAGACCAGATCCGGCAGATGCTGGTCGACCTCAGCGTGGGCGGAAAGCTGCGCAGGGAGCGGAAAGCGGTGCTGGCGCAGGTGCGCAGACTGCCGGATCCCGCGGTGTTCGAACGAGCGCAGCGTCTGCTGATCGTGGGACCGTACGTGCACGCGGCAGTCGCGTTGGCGGCCACGGCGTTGATGGTGCGGCTCAGCGGCCTGCTGCTGGACCTCGGCTGGCAGATCACGGGCCTGTACTCCCTCATGACCATGCACTACTACCTGGTGGCGCGGATGCTCGCCTGCAGCGAATCCAGGACGTCGGCTCGGTTCCGGATGCTCTCGCCGGTTCTTCGAGACTCCGACTGGTACCTGCTGATGATCATCCCGACCATGGGCCACATGGGGCTCTCGTTCGTGATCGTCTTCGACACGTGGTCGAGGGACGCGATGGAGGGCTGTGTCGTGACGGCCCTCGCACTGCTCGTCTACGGCCTGCCGTTCGTGCTGCTGTTCACGGCGAAATACGGGTGGCGGGGCATGGTGCGGGCGTCCGGTCGGGCCGTCAGCATCAAGGCGGTGCTCAACGCGCTCCTCGTTCTGGCCGGCTACACCGTCTTTCTCGGCGTGCTGGTGGTCGGGGGTGTCTACGTCACGGCGGAGATGGAGCCCGATCCGGCGATCGGAACCATCGTGATCATCGCCGTGGTCACGTTGGTCGTGCTCGCGCTGCTGAGCTGGGTGGTGTCCGTCGTCGTGAGCCGCCGCAGGCAGCAGAGGCAACTCGAAGCCCTCAGGGCGCGGCTGGACGAGGGTGACTACTCGGTCGCCACGCTCCGCGACCACCTGTTCGACCTGCGGACGTCCTTCGCGGCGCACGCCACGTTCGCCTAACTGCATCAGCGCGAGGTGAGCTGGCCGGACGAGCTGCTCGCGTTCCTGCACCTGCTCGCCAAGGCCATCCACAGCAAGAAGGTGGCGGACTGCGACGCGGTGGAGCTGCCGGAGGACACGCGGCTCAGGGACTGGGTGCGCAGCTCCGAGGTGCTCGACCAGCTGAGCATCTTCCTCGGTGCCCAGCGCCGCAAAGCCGAAGCTACTCCGCGCTGAGCACCAGCGAGTGCAGGCCGCGGATCACGAACTCCGCGCGCCGGTTGGGTTCCTCGGCCAGCACCGCGCCGGGCAGCTTGCGGTGCAACGAGGACAGCGCCGCCTCCACCTCGATGCGGGCCAGGGGTGCGCCCAGGCAGTAGTGGATGCCCATGCCGAACCCGAGGTGCTGGTTCTTCTCGCGGCCGACGTCGAGGACATCGGGTTCCTCGAACACCAACGGGTCGCGGGCGGCGGCACCGAGCAGTGCGGCGATCTTCTCGCCCGGCTCGATGACGTGGCCGGCGATCTCCACGCGCTCGGTGGCGGTGCGTTCGAAGAGCTGCAGCGGCGAGTCGTAGCGGATCAGCTCCTCGACGGCGGTGGGCATGATCGCGGGCGACGAGAGGCGTTCCCACTGCGAGCGGTGGCGCATCAGGGCGAAGACGCCGTTGCCGATGACGTTGACCGTGGCCTCGTGGCCGGCCATCAGCAGCAACACGGCGGTGGCGACGAGCTCGTCCTCGGTGAGCCGGGCGCCGTCGGTGTCGGTGACGGCGACCAGGTCGGAGACCAGGTCCGAGCCGGGCGTGACGCGGCGCAACGCGATCAGCTCGCGCAGGTAGGCGACGAACTCCGCGGCGGCGCGCTCGGCGACCTGCTGCTGTTCGGGTGGCAGGCCGTACTCGTACATCTTCACGATGGCGTTCGACCACGGCTGCAGCAGGTAGCGGTCCTGCTGGGGCACGCCGAGCAGCTCGGCGATGACCTCGACCGGTAGCGGCGCGGCGACGTGCGCGAGCAGGTCGGCCTGGCCCTGGTCACTGATCTTCGCGACCAGCTCGTCAACGAGGCGGTCGGCCAGGTCCGCGACCCACGGGCGGAGGCGCTCGACGTGACCGCGGCCGAACGCGGCGGCGACCAGGCGGCGCAGGCGGGTGTGCGTGGGCGGCTCGTTCTCCAGCAGCGAGTTGCGGTGCAGCAGGTTGAACGCCATGAACTGCTCGACCGGCTTCACGTCCGACCAGATGCGGCCGAGCGAGCGGTGCCGCAGGACCGCCGAGCAGGCGGCGTGCGAGACGGCGACGGCGACACCCATCTGCTCGTGGTGATGCACCTCACCGGCTTCGCGCAGGGCGGCGAAGGCCGGGTACGGGTCGGCGATGAACGCGGGATCGCGCTGGTCGAACGTCACAAGGCGGGACGGTAAGTCGCGATCCGCGTTTCGTCCACGTCCATTTGATTGATGACTCAAATTGTTGTGCGGCAACTATCGTTCGTACTCGTGCAGCTACCTTCCGTCGTCGCTCACCGCGGAGCGTCCACCGACCGTCCTGAGCACACCATCGGCGCGTACGAGCTGGCCCTGAAAGAGGGCGCAGATGGGCTTGAATGCGACATCAGGCTGTCGAAGGACGGCGAGATCGTGTGTGTGCACGACCGCACGCTCACCCGCACGTCGAACGGCCGTGGCACGGTCAGCGCGCTCTCGCTCAGCGAACTGCGGACCTACGACTACGGCAGCTGGCACCGCCACGGTCAGCCGGCCGAGCTGCTCGTGCTCGACGAGCTGCTGGAGCTGGTCAAGGGCACGAACGTGCAGCTCTTCATCGAGACCAAGCACCCGGTCCGATACCGCAACGAGGTCGAACGCAAGCTCGTCGAGGCGCTGAGGAAGCACGAGCTCGACTCGCAGATCGTCATGATGTCGTTCTCGCCGACCGCGGTGAAGGCGTTCCGCGACCAGGCGCCGGACATCCGCACGGTGCTGCTGCTCGACCGCCTCGGCCGGTACCGCAGCGGCGCGCTGCCGTCGTTCGCCGACTACACCGGACCCGGTGTGCACGTGCTGCGCAACGACCCCGGTTACGTCGATCGGGCGAGGCGAGCCGGGCACGAGACGTACGTGTGGACGGTGGACAGCGCCGAGGACGTCGCGCTGTGCCGTGACCTGGGTGTCCGCTACCTCGCGACGAACGCCCCGGCGAACACCCGCCGCCTGCTGACGGCTAACTTGGCCACCTGACCAAGCCTGAACTTTGAGGAGGGCCCGAGGTGGCCAAGCGGACCGCGGTCAAGGACGCACCGAAGGACGGGATCAACCCGAAGCAGCCCTGCCCGTGCGGGTCCGGCAAGCGCTACAAGGCCTGCCACGGCGCGCCCGGTGGCGCGACGGACGTGATCGTGTCCCGGCCGTTCGAGGGCCTGGCCGCCGAGTGCGAGCTGATCGCGCTGCGCGAGTTCGTGCCGTCGGCGGTCGCGAAACTGCCGGTCAAGGACGGTCGCGAGGTCACGCTGGCGACGGTGCTGCCGATGGCGGCCGCCGGGCTGATCCGCGGCGACGACGTGCCGTTCGTCGGCCTGCAGGTGCAGACGCGGTCCGGCGACATCAGCCGCGACCTCGCGCGTGCGCTGCAGTGGGCGCAGCAGGCGAAGACCGGTGACGTGCTCCCGGTCGTCGGTCCTGAGGACGGCGCGAACCCCGGCCGCCTGCAGGACCTGCTCGACCCCGAGGCCGAGATCGTCCCCGTGCTGCACACCGACTTCGTCTGGTGGATGCCGGAGGGCACCGAGCCGACCGGTGACGTGGCGCTGTCGCTGGAGCGCGCGAACGCCGCGATCCTGCCGACCGAGCGCCTCGACGCGCCCGGCGTGAAGGCCGCGTACTGGGTCGACGCGGGCGACAAGGCGCACCTGCGCTGGGTCCGTCCGGAGCCCGAGGAGAAGCTGGTGCCCGCGATGGCGCGCCTGGCTGCCCGCGGTGAGTTGGACCTGGGCGAGGGCTCGCGGTACGCCGGTTCGTTCCGCGCGCACGGCCTGCTCGTGCCCGTGTGGGACCTCGACCGCGAGATGCACGCCCGCGAGTGGACCGAGCCGGCCGAGGCGCTGGGCAAGCGCCTGCTGGAGGCGCTGGCGTCCGACGAGCCGCTGAGCGACGCCGAGCGCCGTGCTCGCGACGGTCTCCGGGGCCGTCAGATCACGCTCCGCTAGACCTGCTCAGAACGCTGTCCACAGCGTTGTCCACAAGGTTGTGCACAGGGAGCTGTGGATAAGTGCTGACCCACATCATCTCGAAGGCCGACTGGGCCGCTGCCCAGTCGGCCGGTTCGATCGCGCCCGCCGGCGAGGAGTTCGTGCACTGCTCGGACCGCGGCGTCGTGCACGTGACGGCCGGCAAGTTCTTCCGCGGGCAGAGCGGGCTGCTGTTGCTCGTGATCGACCCGCAGGTGCTCGACGTGCCGGTGCGGTGGGAGGCGGTGGCGGACTCACCGCTGTGGTTCCCGCACGTCTACGGGCAGATCCCGGTCGCGGCGGTGGTTGAGGTGCACGAGTTCCCGTGCGAGCCTGACGGTTCGTTCGTTCTGCCAGAGGCCGTTGCTGTTCTGTGATTGAGTGAGGCAACCGTCTCGCTCGCTCGTGCGTGGACTTCCTGAAGCCAGTTGTTCGCTTCGGGGAGGGAGCGTGCCGTGACGGCGGTGCTGCAGCTGGAGTCGGCCGCCGAACGCGGCGGGGGAAGAGCGGAAGCCGTGGGGGACTTCGCGGAGTTCGTGCGCATTTCCATGCCCGGACTTCTGCGTTATGGCCATGCACTGACCGGAAACCCGCACGACGCGGCCGATCTCGTGCAGTCGGTGCTGGAGAAGGTCGGCTCTCGCTGGGTGGCGGTGCAGCGAAAGGGTGACGACCCGCTCGCGTACGTCCGCAGGGCGATGGCCAACACCCACATCAGCATCTGGCGCCGTCGTCGCCGCGAGAACCTCGTGGCCGATCTGCCCGACAGCGGCGTGGTGGCTCCCGAGCTCAGCAGGCTCGAAAACGAACCGCTCTGGCAAGCACTGCGCGAACTGCCGCCACGGCAGCGCGCGGTGATCGTGCTGCGCTACTACGAGAACCTCACCGAGGCCGAGATCGCGAACGCGCTCGGCATCTCGTGCGGCACCGTGAAGAGCCAGAGCAGCAAGGCGATGGCGAGTCTGCGGACACGCCTGGGAAGGGACTGACCGGTGGACGACGACCTCGACGCAGAGCTGCGCAGGCTCTTCAGCGACGATCGGCTGGACGTCCACGCGACTCCGGACGCCACCGACGCGGTGCTTCGCGGTGCGGACCGCAGGCGACGCCGGCGCTCGGCCGCGAGCACCGCGCTGGCCGTGGTGGTCCTCGTCGGTGCGGGAGTCGGGCTGACCCAGCTGCGCTCGTCGAGCGACCACACGGCGGACGACCTGCTGCCGACGTCCGTGCCGTCGACCTCCTCGCCCACGCCGTCGACCAGCACCGTCTACTCGACCTCGGTCGTGACGGTCGAGGTCCCGCCGTCCAATCCGACCGCGGGCAACCCCGGCACCGGAAACCCCACTCCGGGCACCTCGACCAAGCCGCGCACGACCACCCCGCCGCCGCCCCCGCCCCCGTCGGAACAACCGAGCAAGGTGGACGGACTCGCGCTGGGGATGACGGAGGCGGACGCGCTGAAGACCGGATCGCTGAAACAACCCGGCACCGCGGCCGATCCGCAGGGCAAGTGCACCGCGTACGGGACGAAGAGCGTGCCGGACAGCAATGCCGCGGTCATCTCGCCCGCCAGGGGAATCGTGTGGCTCACCCTGCCGAGCTACGCGAAGACGAGCAAGGGTGTCACCGTCGGCACGAGCGTGGCCGACGTGAAGGCCGCCTACCCGACCGCCACGCAGACCGGTTCCGAACTGCGCGTGGAAATGGTCGCGACGCCCAAATGGTCGTACGTATTCGAAACCGACGGCGCTGCGGTCACGGTCGTTCGAATGCGGTTGAACTCCAGCGACTGTCCCGGTTACTGATCATTTGATCTCGTCGAGGTCCCGCCGCTCTTGGGGGTGCGGCGGGACCTCGGCAGCTGTTTGAGCTGCTCACGGCACTTGCAGGCGATTTGAAGGTTTCTTGCAGGTCGGTGGGGCATGGTGGAGCCCGTTCGTTTCCCCGTGCTGCGGGGCTATTTGTCGTGCCCGGAATTCGATTGTTTTCCGTGACTTTTCTGTGACGTTCGAGTTTGCAACCCCCGGGTGGTGCCGGCGTCTTAAGGGTATCTCGAAAATGAGCACAATCCTGGGGGTACGGAAATGAACAGCTCGATCAAAATCGCACTCGTCGCCGTGGTCGGCGTCGCCGCGATGACCGCGTGCACATCCGCTCCGGCGCCGAAGAACAACGTCGCACCGCAGACGTCTTCCTCCACTCCGATCTCGGAGACGTCCTCGCCGCCACCTCCCGTGGTCGTGACCTCGGTCGTGACGCAGACGGTGACCAACCCGCCGCAGCCGCAGGCCGTGGTCAAGGTCGACAACCGCATCGGCTACGGCGCGCTCAAGCTCGGCATGTCGCTCGACGAGGTCCGCGCGGCCGGCCTGACCACCCTGACCTGGGAGAGCGACGGCGACGCCAACTGCGTCGCAGACGGCAGCCTCGCGATCTCGAAGAAGTTCGGAATCGTCCGCATCTCACTGCCCGCGGACGCGAAGACGTCCAAGGGCATCGGCGCCGGATCGACGTTCGCCGAGGTCAAGGCGGCGTACCCGGATGCCCGGGAGTACCGCGACGGTTGGTCGACGACGTTGAGCGGCAAGGCCGGCTACGCGTTCCTCGGTGATCTGCGCAACGAGCGGTTCGCCGACTCGGACGTGGTCATCGGCATGAAGCTCACCTCGTCCGACGCTGACTGCGCGATGGCCTACCTCTGACCTGTCGTACCCGCTCCGCTGGGGGTGGGGCGGGTGCGGCACCCACATTCAGACGGCCTGCAGAGGCTTGCAGGCCACCTGGAGGTTTCTTGCAGGCCTGCCAACCAGAGTTGGCAGCGTCGAACACGAACGAACCAAAAGTCCCGGGGGGACCACTGTGAACCGCTCGCTCGTCCTCGTCAGCGCCGCCGCGGCTCTTGCTCTGTCCGCGTGCTCGACCACTCCGCACAGCAGCTCCGCGCCGACGCCCACGTCCTCACCCACCGCGCCGGCGGCCACCGAGGTCGTGACGCAGCCGGTGACCAACCCACCGCCGCAAGCCGTCACGAAAACCGACAACCGCATCGGCTACGGCTCGCTCAAGCTGGGCATGACGCTCGAAGAGGCGCGCGCGGCCGGTCTGACCAACCTGACCTGGGAGAACGCCAACGCGGGCTGCGCCGCCGACGACAGGATCGCGGTCTCGAAGGAGCACGGCATCGAGCGCATCACGTTGCCCGCGGAGGCCAAGACGTCGAAGGGCATCAGTGTCGGCTCGACCTTCGGCGACGTGCGGAAGGCCTATCCGACGGCCTCCGAGTACCGCGCGGGCTGGTCGGCGACCATCGACACCAACGCTCACTACGCGTTCCAGGGTGAGCCGGGCAGCGACGCGAACAAGGTCGTGACGATCAAGCTCGGCGCGAACGACGTCTCCTGCGCGATGGCCTACCTCTGATCTGGTGCCCGCCGCACTGGGGGTGCGGCGGGCATCGCACCGACACAACCATGAACAACAAGTCCTGGGGGACCTGAAATGAACCGCTCGCTCATCCTCGTCACCGCTGCTGCCGCTGCTCTCGCACTGTCGGCCTGCACCTCGACTCCGGCACCGCACAACGACGCCGCGCCGCCGTCGACGACCTCTGCCTCGACCCAGCCGCCCGCCGTGGCGACCGAGGTGGTGACCCAGACCGTCACGAACACGCCCGCGGCGCCGGCGAAGCCCGTGATCGGCTCGTTCGGTTACGGCCCGCTCAAGCTCGGCATGACGCTCCAGCAGGTGATGGACACCAAGCTCATCGGACCGGACAGGACGAACGGCGGGGAGACCTGCACGTCCCACGAAATCCTCGGCACCGGGCAGTTCGTGTGGGTGTCCAAGGCGAAGGGGCTCGCGAGCATCACCTTCTCCCCGGCGATGTCGTCCGACGGTGTGGGTGTCGGTGCCACCGAGGCGAAGCTCAAGGCCGAGTACACCAACCTCGAGCCGATCGGACCCAACTACAGCTATGTCGCCAAGGCCGACAACAACCCGGCCGCGAAGTTCGTCTTCGGGGTGCTCGACGGCAAGGTCACCGCGGCCTTCCTCACCCTCAACGGCCAGGACTGCCACAACTAGCGAAAAAATCTTGAGACGCGGTGTCGAGAAACGTCGAACGGCTCCGTCCCCGTGGTGAAAGCGGCCAGGATGGGTCGCAACAGCACTGAGGGAGACACCCGAGATGGCCAAGTACCTGCTGCTCAAGCACTACCGCGGCGCCCCGGCACCGGTGAACAACGTGCCGATGGACCAGTGGACCCCCGACGAGATCTCGGCCCACATCCAGTACATGAACGACTTCGCCGACAAGCTCAAGGACACCGGCGAGTTCGTCGACGGCCAGGCGCTCGAGATGACGGGCGCGTGGGTCCGGTACGACGGCGAGGGCAAGCCGCCGGTCACCGACGGGCCGTTCGCGGAGACGAAGGACCTCATCGCGGGGTGGATGATCATCGACGTCGACAGCTACGAGCGTGCCGTCACGCTCGCGGGGGAGCTGTCGGCGGCACCGGGCAAGGACGGCAAACCGATCCACGAGTGGCTCGAGGTCCGTCCGTTCTACGGCAACGCGCCGACGATCACGGAGTGACGTGGAAGAAGCACTGATCAGGAGCCTCACCCCGGCCGTGCTCGGGATCCTCGTCCGCCGCGGAGCCGACTTCGCGGCGGCCGAGGACGCCGTGCAGGACGCGTTGGTCGAGGCGATCCGGGTGTGGCCGGAGGATCCGCCGCGCGACCCGAAGGGCTGGCTCGTCACGGCGGCGTGGCGCAAGTTCATCGACGCCACGCGAGCCGAGACGGCGCGGAAACGCCGTGAGGAGCACACCGAGCCGGAGCAGGGACCCGTTCCCGACACCGACGACACGCTCCAGCTCTACTTCCTCTGCGCACACCCGAAACTGACGCCGTCGTCGGCCGTCGCGCTCACGCTCAGAGCCGTCGGCGGACTGACGACGCGCCAGATCGCCCAGGCCTACCTCGTACCGGAAGCGACCATGGCGCAACGCATCAGCCGCGCCAAGAAGACGGTCGGCGACGTGCGGTTCGACCAGCCCGGCGACGTCGCCACCGTGCTGCGCGTGCTCTACCTGGTCTTCAACGAGGGCTACTCGGGCGACGTCGACCTGGCCGCCGAGGCGATCAGGCTCACCCGGCAGCTCGCCACCGTGATCGACCATCCAGAGGTGGCCGGTCTCCTGGCCCTGATGCTGCTGCACCACGCCCGGCGGGCCAGCCGGACCGCCAAGGACGGCAGCCTCATCGCGCTCGCCGAGCAGGACCGCGCGAAGTGGGACACGAGGCTGATCGCGCAGGGCGTCGAGATCCTGCAGAACGCCCTGGCGAAGGACCAGCTCGGCGAGTTCCAGGCGCAGGCGGCCATCGCGGCCCTGCACGCCGACGCGCCCAAGGCCGAGGAAACCGACTGGGTGCAGATCGTCGAGTGGTACGACGAGCTCGCGAACCTGACCGACAGCCCGATCGTGCGGCTCAACCGCGCGGTCGCGGTGGCCGAGGCGGACGGCCCACGTGCCGGGCTGAAAGCGTTGAGCCAACTCGATCCCGAACTGCCGCGCTACACGGCCGTTGCCGCATACCTCCACGAGCGCGACGGCGATGAACGAACAGCGGCCGGGCTTTACGTCGAGGCGGCAGGGAAAGCGTCGAACCTCGCCGAGCGGGAATACCTCACCCGGCAAGCGGCGCGGCTGAACCGAAAAGGCCCGCCGCACCAGTGAAGGTGAGGCGGGCCCGTATTTCAGGCACTCGTGCGTGCGAAGGAAAAACTCAGAGTGCGCCACCGGCGGCGGTCGGGGCGCTGGCGCCACCTTCGTCGCCCACGGTTTCGCGGGTGAGGTAAGTCTCGACGTAGAACATGTTGCCGTCCGCGCGGTCCATGATCGTGAGCAGCGTCTTCATCGAGGAGACCTCCTCGACCTGCTCCTTGAGGAACCACTGCATGAACTGCTCGCCGATGTAGTCGCTCTCCTCGCGGGCGGCCCTGGCGAGCGCGACGATCTGGTCCGTGACCTGCTGCTCCTGGCGCAGGGCGAGGTCGACGAGGTCGCGCGGCGACTTGAATTCGTTGATCGGCGTCTCGGTGCCGGGAATGGCGACCGCGATGTCGTTGTCCATCAGGAACTGCACGATCATCATCGCGTGGTTGCGCTCTTCGAGAGCCTGCTTGTAGAAGTGCGACGCGAGGCGCGGGAGGTCCTCGTTGTCGAACCACACGGCGAGTGCGATGTACTGCTGCGAAGCGGAGAACTCGTTGCCGACCTGAGCCTGCAGGAGCTCGTGGAACTTCGACTTCTTGGACAGGATCTTCTTCACGTTCGAGGCCATGCGGAGTACGTTATCCCAGAACGGTGATCTTCGCATTCCAGGAAAAGCTAACCTTTGTTTGGAAAGGTGATCCAAACAAAGGTTAGGCATTCCTAATGATCTAGACCAGGGGTGCGCGGTCAATCGGGCACGACATGCAGCGGGGCCCGCCGCGGCCGGATCCCAGTTCCGAACCGGCGATCCGCAGCACCTCGATGCCGTTGGCCTCCAGGCGCTCGTTCGTCTCGACGTTGCGCTCGTACGCCACGACCAGACCGGGGCCGACCGCCAGCGTGTTGTTGCCGTCGTCCCACTGCTCGCGCTCGGCGGTGACCGGGTCGAGGCCGGTGTCGATCACGCGCAACCGCTCGATGCCCATCGCCTCGGCCGCCGCCTCCAGGAACGGCACCGGGCCGTCGACGCGCACGCCACCGTTGCCGTCGGAGCGCACCGGGTACGCGGACAGGTTGTCGCTGATCGCCGGGTACATCACCACGGCGTCGCGGTCGACCATCGTGCAGACGGTGTCGAGGTGCATCGTGGCGCGTTCCTGCGCGATCGGCACTGCCAGCACCGTGTGCGCGAGACCGTCGGCCAGTGCGGACCGGGCGAACGACTCCGCGCCCGCCGGGGTGGTGCGCTCGCCGACGCCGATGGCGATCACGCCCGGTGCCAGCAGCAGCACGTCGCCGCCCTCCAGCGGGGCTGAGTGGGCGCCGTACGCGCGGCCCGTGCGGCGGAACCGCGGGTGGTAGGCGTAGATCAGGTCCGTGAGCGTCGTCTCGCGGTCGCGGGCGGGCAGCGCGAGCGAGGTGATGGCCACGCGGTCGCCGACCCACACCGACGAGTCGCGGGTGAAGAGCAGGTTCGGCAGCGGGTCGACGGCGAAGTCGATCGGCAGGTGCATCTTGCGCACCAGCGACGCGCCCTCGGCGGCCGGCAGCTCCTCGAACGTCATGCCGGTCATCAACGCCTGCGCCAGCTGCGGGGCCGGCAGCGAGGTGAGGTGGCTGCGCAGCGCGTCGGCCAGGTCGATGCCGAGCCGGCGCTCGTTGACCGCGCTGTGGATGCCCGCGATGCGCGCCCGGTTGTCCTCAAGTGCCTGCGTGAGCACGTCCGCCAGCAGCAGGACCTCGACTCCGCGCGCGGCCAGCGTCGCGGCGAACGCGTCGTGCTCCTCCTGGGCGCGGCCGACCCACGGCACGCCGTCGAAGAGCAGCTGGTCGTTGTTGCGCGGGGTGAGCCTCTTGAGCTCGTTGCCCGGCCGGTGCAGCAGCACCGTGCGCAACGGGCCGACCTCGCTGTCCACGCGGGGCGCGGCGTCCGGGATTGCTTCCGTCTCAGCGATCGTGTGCGCAGTCACCGGACGAGCGTAACCCTGAACAGCACAAATCGCCGCTGCTGCGCCTGGAATCGCAACGAATGGTGCAGAATATTCGCTGCGACCATTGAATCGTTAAGGCAACCAGCTCACTTTGCCGCGCAACATTGTGTAACCGATGAAAGCGACGACGTCGAGGATCGTGTGAGCGATCACCAACGGCCACAGCCTGCGGGTTCGCTGCCAGTAGAAGCCGAAGACCAGGCCCATGACCAGGTTGCCGATGAACCCGCCGAAGCCCTGGTAGAGGTGGTACGAGCCGCGCAGCACGGCGGCCGCGAGCAGTGCCGTGTACTTGCGCCAGCCGAGCTGCTCCAGCCGCGTGATCAGGTACCCGACGACGAGCACCTCCTCCGCCCACGCGTTGCCGGCGGCGGCGAGGATCAGCGCCGCGCTCATCCACCACTGGCTGTCCAAAGTGGACGGCTGAACGGCCAGGTTCAGCCCGAGTCCCCACGCGGCGAAGTAGAACGCCAGACCGGGAATGCCGATGATCGCGGCCAGCCCCAGCGCACCGAGCGAGTCGGCGAGCTTGCGAGTGCCGTCGAGACCGATGACCTTGAGCTTGATCCCGGTGCGCCACAACAGGTACAGGCCGATGCCGCCCCACGCGGCGAGCTGCAGCACGCCGAGCAGCTGGGCGATCAGGTCGAGCAGGTCGGCTTTGGCCTGCGGGACGTTGATCGCGACCGACTGCTGGTTCAGCGGGGTCGGCTGGAGCAGGCTGTCGATCAGCCGCACGAGGCTGCGCAGACCGGACAGACCGAGCGTCATGCTGAAGACGATCAGCAGTTCGAGCTGGTAACCGCGCTTCTCGTCAGCGTTGATCTCCGGGGCAATCAAGGTCACCCGCGCGAGGCTACCTCTGGGACAGGAACGGGCAGCCCATCAACCGGCGCAGCTCTCCGGCGAGTTCCTGGGGCGTGCTGACCGGCTTCGAGAACGCGATCCGCACGTCGTGGTCCTCGCACTCGGCCTCGACCCGCAGCCGCAGCCCGAACCGGTCGAGCCCGAGCGGTCGCACCTGCCCGCCGCGCAGCTCCTCCGGCAGATGCCTGGCGAGCTGTCCGACGACGTCCCGGTGTGCCGCCTCCAGATGCCGCAGCCAGTGGTCCTCGTTGCGGCAGAACGGGTCCGGCGTCGCACTCGCGAACTGCTCCGGCCGGATCGACGACGTGCCCTCGGCGTCCGCGATCACCAGCGACGCCGGTGTGAGCCTCAGCACGGACGCGCCGTGGCCCGCGTCCAGCAACCGGTGGTCCGGGCGGGCGTCGGCGACCGCGAGGATCTCGTCGCGCGCCTCCTGGCCGTCCAGCGCGGTGACCCAGCCGGTGAGCCACAACAGGCCGCGGACGGGCTCGCGCAACGGCACCGGGGCCTGGTCGGCGATCTCCAGCATCGCCGTCACCTCGGCCCGCGGGGTCTGCCACAGCTGCCCGACCAGCGGGTGCTCGTCGGCGAGCAGCAAGATCGTCGTCCCGCACGGGTGCACGTGGTGGAACAACGGGCTGGTGCGGGATCCGGCCTGAGGAAGCAGGGCGGCGTGACCACCGCGAGCCGCGATCGTGCGAGCGCGCTCTGCGGCGTGCGGCGCCGGTGGGCGCTTGGTCTGGGTGTCGGTCACCGCTGCACCTCCTCGAAGGTTAGGCAAGCCTAACTTAGCTGCGCTCCTGATGGGAAGCGTCACCTGTACGGTTGACAGGTGGTCGTGCCAAACAAGCCTTCCACCGAGGTGACGGCGTTGGATGATCGGTGGACCCGGTACTGCGTCGACCGATCGAGTCGCCGTGCCCTGATGTGGACCGTCCTCGCCGCGTCGGCCTTCGTTCTCCAGTTCGTGCTGGTACTTGTGTGGTCGTGGTCATCTCCGGTGGCGCTGCTCCTGCTCTTCTTCGCCGCGGCTGTGCTCTGGGTGGTGACCCGTCGCCGTCCGGTGCGTTTACCGGAGGATGAACCGTGGCATTTCGCCCATGTGCAGTGGGAAGGAGGGCGTCTCGTCGTGTTGTCGTCGCCGCCGCTTCTGTTGACCTTGCGCGTGGGGCCTCTCCTCCGCGGACGCATCGCTCGCCACCGGCGCGTGTGGTTCGTGCCGCCGGACTCGGCCGGGAACACCGTCGTCACGTTTCGCGGGGTACCGCAGCTGATTCCGGCGCGAGTGCAGAGATGATCCCCAAGATCGGCGTGGAGAACTGGGCCGAGACCTGCTTGGCGCGGGCGGATCGGCGCGCGGTCGGGCACATCATCTTCGCGGTCGTGGCGTTCGGTGGTGTGTTGATGATCCATTGGTTGTGGCTCACCGTGCTGGCCGTCCCGGTGGCGCTGGAGCTGGCCGCGCCGGGGTTGCGGCACTTCTTCCAGCGGCGGGGGACGTTGCAGCTGATCGAGCGTTTTCCGTTCCGGCCGGTGTCGGTGAGCTTCGTGCCCGGCCGGCGGATCGGGCGACAGGCGTACCTGAAGGTGCACGACTCGGAGAAGAACCTGCGGCTGCCCGAGCTTCCGGAACGGGCACGGGTGCTGGTGCGGCTGCCCAGCCTGCGCGCTATCACTGCGTTCGCGTCGCCGTCGGCGGCGCCCAGCACGATTCGTGACCGCGGCACCTCAAGATGCTCAGCACAGCCCCGCCGCGAGAGGGCGTCCTGCGCCGGGTATGAGTGGTGGTCTTCTATCTAGGATGATGCAGGTTCCGACACCGAAATCATCGCCAGAGCAGAACGCCACCGCCGGATGCGGATGAGCCCGGCACGCCGCCTCCGTCACATGCCGCGCCAGATCCCACATCCGCTCCGGTCGATCCGCGCCGTACACGACCGCCAGCACCGCCCGCAGATCGCGCGCCTGCTCGAGAGCGTTGTCCAGCAGCCACCACAGGCCAGCCCACGCGCCGGCTTCGGCGAGATTCAGAGGATCGTTAGCCATAGTCCTTCTCCAGACACCCTCTTAGCCAGGTACGACGACCAACAGTGCGCGGTTGTGTGTTCATCCGTACCGACTCGGACACGAACCCTGCACGAGGGCGCTGGTGAAGCTCAGAATGAGGATCGGACGACAGTGAGGAGGCCGCCCGTGCCCAGGAGCCGCAAACGTAAGCGCTCAGACGGCTCCGTTGCCCGAATGCGCACCCGTGCCCCAGAACGTGGTAAAGAGATCAAGTCGGAAACGCCACCAAAGCCGAAAGCGGCAACGGTGCACAGCAAGAGCTACCAGTCTTCCAAGGAAGACAGCGTCACGTGGCTCGTGAACGAGGTCAGGAAGACGGCGGGGCTGGCTCCCCTGCGCACCGACGAACACTTGCGCACAGCTGCCAGGAGACACAGTGCCGACATGGCCAAGTGGGGCTACTGCGCGCACGAGAGCCCTGACGAGGTGACGCCGGAGCAACGTATGCGGGCGGCCGGTCACACGCGGCCCGGCGGTGAGAACGTGGCCAGGGGCCAGCGGTCGCCGCATGCTGTGATGGATGCCTGGATGAAGAGCCCTGGTCATCGTGCGAATATCCTCAGCCCAGATTTCCGCACCATCGGTGTAGGGGTCGATCTCAGCACTAGCGGTCCGCACTGGACGCAAAACTTTGGCTACTGAGCTTTAGAACGGTCGCCACGGTCAGATCCTGCCCTTTTCGAACGTATCGTCTCCACGCGAGTGGCGTACTCAGCCACGATCGCTTCGGACTCCTCAACGTTCTGAATTCTCCACGTCGTCGTGATCGCATGCGCGTCGATACATTGACTCGATCTTCACCAGGGGGTGAATTTCACGGTGGAGGAAATATTTCATCGGCGCATTGTCTTAGCTGTCTGCGATCGTATCCATGAACAGAAGAATCTCGAGGTTCGCCGATCGGATCGAAGCGTAGGTCGAGCCGCTGCCGCAGGGCCGGACCAGTCGCCAACCGTTTCGGTGCGGTGGAAACGCGTGGGTGTGTGGCTGTCGAGTGAGCTGGCAGTCCGCATGTCGCGAGCCAGGTGTCGCCGGACTTGCAAGAGTCAGCCAAGCAGGTGAACGGGCAGTCTTTATGGCACAGGCGGGCATTTCCTGGGCCGTACTGGCAGACGTTCGAACGATGTCGGACAGCTGACGATGTGTACGTTCCTTGTGGCGCGGAGCAGATTGTTCAAGACGAGCTCCGGCTCAGCCGCGATTCGGCTGGCGAGCTCGGCTCCCGCTGGGTTTTGTGTGCATTAGAGCATCAGCTGCGGCGGATCCTAACCTCGTCGAGTGCTCACTCCAGGTCGTTGTCACGCATGGCGATAAGGCTGTCATGGCCGCGGCAAGTACGCTTGCTTCGATACTGCTCGACGGTGTACCACGTGATCGGCTGACGTGTCCGATCGAGTTTCCCGTCACGTGCGCCGTCCCTGACGACCTAGATGACGACGGTCGCGCGGCTTGGCACGAGAACGTGAACGTCGCCTCGGTTCTGGTATCTGCTTATGCGGCAAGGGATCCAAGCGCGATCCAGCTAGTGGCGGGCGCCCTGTGTGGCGCTGGAGTCTTCGAGGTGATGGCCGCCTGGTGACAGCGGCGGCACCACAAGCTTGACCGCCACGCGTCTTGGTTGGGTAAAGCGATGCGCGCCGCCGAGCAGTCGACTGCGCCAGGCCTGCCTACCTCGCACAACGATGACGTGGTCGCTGCGCAAACAGAAATCGTCTGTGTTCGCGGCAAGCGGCCATGCGCGTGTCTATGCGCGCCGCTAGGAGTTAGTGCCGGTCTCGACGATGTTGCTGCCGTGGATGAGCCGGTCGACGATCGCGGCGCAGAGACGTGGGTCGTGACGGTCGTGGTCCAGCCGCTGAAGCTATCGCTCGAAGCGATCGCGACCGACTTATTCTCCTCGCGTCCAGGCGGTCTCGTAACGGGTGATGGTCATGAGCAGGATCTCGTCCGCAGCCTCCACGAGTTGCTTGACCAGATTGGCCGACGTATAGCGGACGCGGAGGCCAAGCACGATGGCCTCGGTGCCTAGCACGGTGAGTAGCTGAGTTCTGCGGGTGCCGGAGTCGCCGATCAAGCACAGCCGCCAGCCTTTCTTCACCTACTCGCAGGTGGCCACGATGGACCACCGCTGGATCGACGTTTGGGGTTGACGTCGAAGTCGAAGGCGGGCAATGACTTCTCAGGCGGGAACGCGGCTGCTTTGATAAGGCGTTCGGAGCGGGCCCAGTCGTCGCACTCGGCGATAGACAGGCCGGCGAGGAACCCGCAGTAGGACATCTGCTCGCGCGCTGCTGTGTCTGCCGTCGTCGCCTCCCCGAACTGGGATCGTGGGTGATCACAGCATCCAGCAGGCTTGATACGCAGCGGCGTCGGAGACCTGCTCGATCAGTCCTAGATGGCGTGGCTTGCTCGCGGCTGTAGTTCCTTCAGTTTGCAGCGACGGCAGCGAAGCAGCCGGTCATAGATGAGGCAACCCGTTGTTACTTCAGGGAAGAGGCAGGTGCCGTGACGGGCAGAAATCATCGTTACCGGGAGACGATGACCGCCTGATGGTCTAATGTATCGACCCCTACCTCGACTCGACGGGAAGAATGGAGAATAGCCATGACTATGACTCGAACACGACGTTTGGCATACATAACGGTTGCTTTCGCTCTGGGTGCTCTCGCGGCATTTAGTGGCGAAGCCAGCGCTCAGACTTACGTAGGAGACGCTGGAGGAGCGTACTTCTATGCTGACACGAACTACCACGGCCAATACGAACTAGCCTATGGTCACGGCTGTAAGAATCTGGCATCTCCGCAAACTGCTTCATCTGTTCGCCCAGTCGCTCCATTATTCGCCAGTCCGCAGGTGCCATGGAAAAAGATGACCCTATGGACAGGGCTGGGCTGTACGGGCACGGCGGTAATAATCACGAATGACGTGCCTAATCTGGCAGAAATTGGGCTTGACAACAACGTTGCGGCGGCCAGTTTCAGATAGTCGGGTGTCTAGCTATGCAGCGATGACGTGAGTGCTGGTAGAGCCACTCGAGTTTGAAGTAACCGCGGGACATCTTGTGCCGATGCCGCCGTTAGTGGCGCGCGATCACAGCACCAATGCCGGCATCGAGCGCGGAGAAAGAAGAGGCTGGTGGCGCCGTGTCGGACATAGTCCTGCACGGGACGTGGTCGGCATGACCGGCAGGTCAGTGCATGCGATCGATCGCCTGCGCTTGGGGTGTGCGAACGGTAGTTCGATCACACAACTCACCCCTGCGGTGGCGGAGTGATGACGCCAACACGGCCAGGACGTGGCCCATCATGATCAGAGCGATGGTCATCACATCGCCTTCAGCACCCCAGACGCTCACATATGTGTGCACTTACCTTAGGTACCGCGAAACTCGGCCCACTATCGGCATGTGCACGGCATACGAGTCTGGGATGACCTGATTCGATGCCCATTCACGACAGCGAAATCGCCGTGCATCATGACGGCTCCGGGCGGGACCTACGCACAAGCATCGCAGCCCTTCCTGATCGTACCCGAGTCCTCCGCCGGCACTGAGCGCGGTAACCGTTGGCCGCGCCCGGTCGAACGGCGGGCAGGTCCGCCGGGCAAGTCGGTCGGACTCAAAGCGAGACTCGGAAGCGAGCAAGTCACCGATCAGCTTGGTGTCCCTTAGACCTACTTCGCCCAGGAAATGCAGTGTGGCGTCCTTACAACATGGGCGAGAGCACCCATGAGCCGCATCTGCGGCAAAGGCCAGGCACAGAACCGATTCGTGCTGGTGAAACCCGCACTGCGGCCGCATAGACAGCAACGGCAGTAGTGCGCCGAGGCGTCGTAGCCGGGCCAGGCACAGCGCCCGGCGGCGGCCTCGACGCTTGCTGGAATCTCGGACCCGCACGGCTACCACCCACGAGCTTCCTCTCGACCGCGGCGTGGCGGAGAGCGCGCAGGAACGTATCTGACTCTGAGGTCCGTAGTTTCGATCCTGGGGCTCGAATAATTCGGAGGTGATCACCGGAAACTGCGCGAATCCCCGCAGCAACCGTTGCGCCAGAGCCACTCTGTGCTCCACCGCTGAGCCGCTGAGGGTGCTCACCTGCAGCTCGTCCGCGCTGACAACAAGGTGCAACGGACCGTCGTTCGCGTCCAGACGCGCGTACATCCCGCCGCAACCGGAGAACGACTCGAACCGGAGCTGGTCCCCGGTGCGGGCGACCACCGGATCGCATTTACCAGCAATCGAGGCGGGGTGAATGTATCGGATCGATGCCACCTTCGTCACCAAGCGCGAACCTGCGGCTACCAAGTCAGGCTAGGCGACGAAGCCGTAATAGAACATAGGTTGTTCTTTCGCAGCCACACTGCATTGTCTCCGGATTCCTGCAGGCGAGCACACCATCACCAGCACCGGATCGGCGGAGATATCGATAGCTGTTCATCCTCATCCCACCTCACCCTAGAATCCCACCATATCCATACGAGGCGACCTGAGACCTGCACACTGGCCACACCTGCACCCAAGTCGGCGAGGTCCAGATGGTGAGGCAACTGGACCCGCAGTCGCGTCTATTGGGGAAGCGTCCGGTGCACGTAGTGACAAGGTGTTGAACTGTCGTGTTGACATCTGACCCGGCTAGCGTAGGTTGTTATTGTGCCAGTCGATTCATATCCTCTTTGGGGAGGTGGTGAACATGAGGCCGCCCTCTTGGTGAATAGGTTCGTGATGCGGCAGGTGTAGGCACGCCAAGTTGCGCTTCGGATTGGATGGACAGCTTGCGCGATGTGTCACTTCTTGGGAACGTCGACTTCCGCCGTTTCTGGGGTGCTACTTCCATTTCAGCGCTCGGCGACGGTGTCACTTCTGTTGCGATTCCGTTGACAGCGATTGTGGTGCTCCATGCCAATGCGGTTGAAATTGGCATTGTTACTGCTCTGGCGTGGTTGCCTAGCCTGCTATTCTCAGTGCACTTGGGATCTCTTGTCGATCGCTTCGGGCGGCGTCGTGCCATGATGATCGTGGCCGACGTCGTCCGGCTGATCCTGCTGATCGGACTTTGGATAAGCTACACCCTGGGTGTCCTTTCCTTCCTTCAGCTATTTGTTGCATCGTTTTTGCTAGGCGTTTTCTCGGTACTGTTCACCGTGAATGAGAACTCGTTGTTCGTCGCGCTGGTTCCGTCGGATCGGTATGTCGATGGTCAGGCGTTGTGCGAAGGGGGCAGATCCCTGGCCTTTCTTGTTGGGCCAGCGGTCGGGGGGATGCTTGTTTCGATGCTGTCCGCCCCTACTGCATTGTTGGCAGATGCTGCTTCGTTTCTGTCTTCCGCGTTCCTGCTCGGCAGAATCAAGGTGAATGATCCGCCTCGTCAGGAGGGACGGATCTCGGTCGGGGAGGGGTTGAGCTACATCGGCCGCACTCTAGCCGTGCGTGTGCTCTTGCTGATCACCGCGACCGCCAATCTGTTCAACATTATGTTCACAACTATGGTGATGTTGTACCTGGTTGAACAGGTACGACTGAGCCCAGTGGTGATCGGTGTCGTGATAGGCCTGGGCGAGGTCGGCGGATTTCTCGGTGCTGCGACATGCTCCCGCCTGGCCCGTCGCTTCGGTGTCGGCCGAACGCTTCTCGCCGGCGTTTTGCTCTCCTCGTTGCCGCTGTTAGCGATCCCGTTGACCGGAGTTCTTGCCATGATCCTGGCCGCGTCATCGGCGGCAGGATTCGGTGGGGTGATTCGGGATATCTGTGCCGGGACGTTGTTCAGCGCGCTTGTGCCCGACAACCTTCGTTCTCGAGTCAGAGGCGCGTTCATGGCCGTTAGTTTCGGCGCACGGCCGCTCGGCGCGCTGCTTAGCGGTGTTCTAGTCACTTTGATCGGCCTGCCATCGATGCTGGTGGTGGCCGCGGCAGGTGGCGCTTTCGCTACCCTGTGGCTGGTCAGATCACCACGCAGGTTGTTCAGCCTCACCCCGGCTCAGGACTGAAACGATGTTTTGCACCAACATTGGCCATGTCGGCGTGGCATACCGCCGCGACATCTCGGCATCAGTCCATATGAGTGGCACCTTCAGGGCGGTTGGCAAGTGAGAGTGAGCGGTCTTGCTGACTTCGCTGGAGCTTTTGTCCCACGGTGGTCGCGCAGTCATGGAACGGCGGCACCGCGACTACTTCATCCGCATGACGGATGAGGTGTTCTAAGGCCAGCTCGTCCCCGATCAGCTGAAGATCGCCAGGATGGGCTTCATCATGATCACGCAAACCTGCGGATGGCGCTTGCCTCCAGGCTTGGCAGGCAGGAAGACTCTGAGGCCGGAGGGCAGCTTGCAGTAAGCCTCGTCGTGTGAGGCGGCAAGGCGCGGCGGCGAAACGGAATTAGCGTCACCGGGGCGCGACGATCTTGACGCCGACCCCGCGGATCGTGTGCAGGTAACGAGGTGCGGTCGCTGACTCGCCCATTTTGCGGCGTAGCACGAATAAGTGGACGTGAATCGTCTGCAGGCTGACGGAGTTGGACTTCCGCCACACGTGCTCTGTGAGCGCTCGCTTGCTGACGACCTCGCCCGGACGCTCGGCGAGGTGGGCGAGCAGGTCGAACTCCAGTCTGGTTAGGTCGAGAGGCTTTTCTCTAATCGTCACCGTGCGGCTGGCGCGGTCGATGAGGAGTTCGCCGACTGACAGTACATCCCCTGAATCAAGGTTCGGCTGGCCGAGCAGCGCCTCGACGCGCGCGGTGAGATCCTCGGCGGATAACGGTTTCGCGGCGAAATCGTCAGTGCCGGCGCCGAACAGGCGCGCGACGGTCATAAAATCGTCCGACTCGTCCAGAGTGATTACCGGCACGTCGCTGATCCCTCTGATCAACTGGAGTACATGTACGGCGTCAACACCGAGCACGACCAGGTCCGGCCTATCTGAGATGAACGCAGGCATCGTCCCATACGCCGTCGACACCGCTTTAACCGAATGACCCAGCTCTGCGAGCTCTCGCACGAGCGACCTCGTGGCCGGGACATCCTTATCAATTATCAGGAGCTTGTACATGGCCCGACAAGGTCTTCTCGACGGAGTTGGGGCTTTGGCGGCTTCGCTGCCGCTAAGGGACGTTAAGGCAGGAATTCCTTCCTCAACAGGCACCTACTTCTGGTCAATGACAGCGTTGTCGGACATTCTTTGCGCCTTCGCTGGAATGCCGGGACGGTTAGCTGGCAACGCTGACCCTGCTATTTGCATCGATGCTCGTCTTGGACGAGTACAAGCGCGGTAGTACGGGCGTGTGCACGCACATGCACGTCTATGCACCAGGCGGTGCTTCGAGAGGTGCGGCTACGAGCTTGGCCTGAACGTGTAGGTGTTCGTTCCGCGGAATGGTCCGTAACAAGCACAGGGGCCTTTCTGGGCGCGATGATCTGCTCGTTCCCTCGCCACAACCACGGCCGAGCAGGATACTTACACGACCGAGGTCCAGCGATGCGGGAGGCATCGCGGCACCTGGCCTGCGCATCGGTTCGCGCTCAAATCGATCAGATCGTTGCTGCTGTTGCTGAACCTTGGAGGTCGGCATCGGCGGTGGATCAAGGGTTATGTTGAGGAGTTCTGGGCGCTGAGCCGGACTCGGTTCACCACGCGAAACCTTCGGCCAGGAGACCTTGATCAGCACGCACCATGGAGCGAAGCTTTGTCAGGGCGCGGTGCTGCGTAACGCGAACCCCGCCGGAAGTGGATCCGACCGCGCGGGCAGTCTCCGCGGCGGACAGTCCGACAACGATTCGAAGGACAAGGACTTCCTTTTGGCGGGCCGGAAGTTCGTCGAGCAGCTTGCCAAGCCGGGTGGACAGCTCCGCGTTCAACGCCAGCTGTTCAGGTTCCTGATCGCTGATACTGACATCCGGTGTGTCGGCGACCGGATCGGCTCGGTTGCGCGCCCCGGCGCGGACAGCATCGCAGACCTTGTGCGAGGCGATTCCGTATACGAACGGCAGAAAGGGCATGCGGCGTTCACATAGCGTTGGCAACGCTCGCAGTATGCCGAGATAGATCTCCTGAGCCACGTCTTCTGGAAGAACCAGCGCGCCATTGATCCTATTGATGCGAGCCCGGCAGTATCGAATCACCAAGGGCTGCAATAGTGCGAGCAGGCGCGTTGTGGCACCGGCGTCCCCCGCTGACGCTGCCCGCGCTTCCGCTTCGATCTGGCGTTCGACGGTCGAACTGGACGAGGCGCTCTCTTGTCGTAGTACGGTGATCACGAACTCCAGACGCGGCTCATGGGCCGACCTCGACCTGAGCATTGAGCAACTTGTCACGAGCGCCTCGCAGCTGCCATTCGATCAGGATTTGCGGTCAGGAAGCGAGACCAGGAGTGGAAAAGTGGTCGAAGAGGCAGGTTCTACTGCGCGTCGATACCTCTGCGGGTGCCGACTCACCGGAAGGCAACGCGTCGATCAGCTTCCGCAAGAGCTCCATCGCCAGGCATCTGACTACCTGCGAACATGTGGCTTTGCCTCTCGGTTCATCAGCTCAGTACCGATCGCCTGTCATCTCTGTGTTTCTATGGTTGGTAGTGGCTGAACGCCGCGTGTCGATGCCTGTTTCGTTGCGATGCAGAGGAAGTTCTCGCGTTGCGACTGACTTTCGGCGGGCAACGGTCGAAAGAGGTGTTCCTCAGCTCGAATGCCATCGACTATCATGTCCCGGTTATTTCCGGCAAGCTGCAGGTGTCGAATCGATTTGTGTTTGTAACGATGGATTTGCGCGCGGTGGTTGCGACCTACATTTCGCGCGCTCACGCGGAACTGCAAGTCACGCCTCGATGTCCACGCCCATCTCCTCGGCGATGCGGGCCGCCTCCGCCAGCAACGTCTCGACGATCTGCGACTCCGGCACCGTGCGGATC